>NZ_JBEZKA010000010.1:266587-267098 GCF_040651435.1 Streptomyces sp. NPDC048479 | reverse complement strand
CGGCGACCGTCGTGGACGGGACCGGCGCGCCCGCGTACCTCGCCGACGTCGGGATACGGGACGGGCGCATCGCCCTCATCGCGGTTCGACCGGTCAGACCTTTCCGCCGGCCATACGACGGCGGCGGGCGATGAACAGGCTGCCCCCGACGGCCGCCGTGGCGACCAGGCCGGCGCCGACCGCCATCTCGGTGGCGCTGGGACCGACCGAGCCGCCGAGACCGCCGAGCGCGCCTCGGCCCGGCAGCACAGTGAACTGTGCGGTCGCCACCGTCCGGTTGTCGCCGAGGAGCCCGTTGTCGATACGGAGCCCGTTGTCGCCGAGGAGCCCGTTGTCATTGCGGATCCCGTTGTCGTTACGGATCCCGTTGTCGTTACGGATCCCGTTGTCATTGCGGATCCCGTTGTCATTGCGGATCCCGTTGTCGTTACGGATCCCGTTGTCATTGCGGATCCCGTTGTCGTTACGGATCCCGTTGTCATTGCGGATCCCGTTGTCGTTACGGATCCCG
>NZ_JBEZKA010000010.1:0-266487 GCF_040651435.1 Streptomyces sp. NPDC048479 | reverse complement strand
TTGTCATTGCGGATCCCGTTGTCGTTACGGATCCCGTTGTCGTTACGGATCCCGTTGTCATTGCGGATCCCGTTGTCGTTACGGATCCCGTTGTCGTTACGGATCCCGTTGTCATTGCGGATCCCGTTGTCGTTACGGATCCCGTTGTCATTGCGGATCCCGTTGTCATTGCGGATCCCGTTGTCATTGCGGATCCCGTTGTCATTGCGGTTCCCGTTGTCGTTCTGGTTGCCGTTCAGGCCGTTCAGGCCGTTGCACCTGACCGCCAGGTTGTACTGACCGGGAGTCGCATCGTTGTGGATCCGCGCGATGGCGGCCGAGATGCCCGAGCGCTGCTCGGAGAGGCGGGTCTGTGGGAAGGCGTTGGACGTGACCGTGCCACCGCGATTGCAACCCCGGACCGTGATCGTCAGGGTGCTGCCCTGGTGAGCCGCCTGCGGGCTCACGTTGACACGGATGGGATCGTTGTTCCGGATGTCGCCGCCCGCGGCGGCCAGCGGGGCAGAGAGCCCGACGGCCGCGCAGGCGGCCGCGGCCACTGCGAGAGCGCGTGAAGCACGCATCGTTGAACCTCCAGCGGAAGACGCCCCAAAGCGGGCGCTCCGGGAAATTCGACGAGTACGTCTTCCATGACGAACCCTCACTGGGGCGGGCAGTCGCCGCATTTCGGCGCTGGTCCACCCCGGTGAGGCGACACGCCGACGACGCGCCGCAAGATCTGACGGAGTAGCAGGTCACAGACCGTCAGAATTTTTATCTGCCTTTTGCTCGGATGGGTCACCATCGCAGGCCCCACCACCCATTCGCCCTTCCCTCCTCGCCGCTTTGACCGGGCGCACTTAGCGTGGCTACAGATGCCACGGAGGGAGAACTATGGGCCAGGACTATGGCGGCTGGAAATCGAGGAGACGCTCACCCTGGGGCGTTCTGGCGCTCGCCCTGCTCAGCGGGATCGCCCTGATAAGGAATGGCTCGGACGTCACCCTGGGACCGCCGCAGCCTGCCGCCGCGGCCGCACTGGCCGGCCGCGCGGTCGGCGAGACGTTCATTCCTCCCTCCGTCGAGCCGCTTGTGTACGCCCCCGCGGCACGGGTGAGGATCCCGGCGCTCAACGTGGACGCCCCGGTCGCGGATGTGGGCGTGGACCAGGACGGCTGGATCGCCGCCCCGCCGCCGCAGGACCCCAATCTGGCCGGCTGGTACCAGAACGGCGTCTCCCCCGGCCAGCGTGGTACCGCAGTCGTCGTCGGGCATGTCGACAATCTGTCGGGGCCCGCCGTCTTCTACGGCCTCGGCTCCATCCAGAAGGGCAACCACATCGAGGTGGACCGCTTCGACGGCAAGACCGCGGTCTTCGAGGTGTACGGCGTCGAGGTCTTCCCCAAGGATCAGTTCCCCGGCGCCCAGGTGTACGGCGACACCGGACAGCCGGAGCTGCGTGTGATCACATGTGGCGGCGGCTACTCGAAGGCAGGCGGGTACTCCGGAAACGTCGTGGTCTTCGCGCGCATGGTCAAGACCCTCTGAACCAGGACCGGCGAGCCGCAGCCGGTTCAGCGGCGCGGGACGGTGATGCGGTATCCGGCGTCCAGCAGCTCGGGCAGATAGCTGCGCAGCGCGGCGACGCTCTGCGAGCGGTCGCCGCCCGCGTCGTGCGAGAGGACGACGACGCCGGGACCCGCACCGTCCAGCACCCTGCGGACGATCGATTCGGTGCCCGGCTCCGTCCAGTCGAGGCTATCGACGGTCCAGGCCAGCGGCTCCATGCCGAGCTCCGCGCCGATCTCGAAGGAGAGCTTGTTCCAGGCGCCGTACGGCGCCCGGTACCAGAGCGGCGCGGAGCCCAGCGTCCGCTCGATCACCTCGCTGGTACGGCCCAGTTCGTCGCGGATCCCGGACGGCGGAAGCTTGGGGATCAGCGGGTGCGACCAGGAATGGTTGCCCACCACGTGCCCGTCGTCGGCCATCTCCCGGAGCAGGTCCCGGTTGCCGGAGGCCAGCTCGCCGCAGACGAAGAACATCGCCCGCACTTCGTGCTCACGCAGTGTGCTCAGGATGTCGGGGGTGTAGCGGGGGTCGGGCCCGTCGTCGAAAGTGAGCACCATGGTGCGGCCCGCCTCCGACATCCTGAGGAAGGGGCGCTGTCGCACCGGTGGCAGCGCCCGCCTGAAGTGCGGTGGCGTATACGCGGTCATGGGCTGCAGCCGGTAGGCCGACCTGTAGACCGGCGGGCCCGCGGCGGCCCGGGGACCGCCGGCCGGGGGCGTGGCGGCAGAGCCAGCGGGGGAATGCGCCTGCTCGGTACAGAGCAGCCCGGCGGTGGCGGCCGCGCCAAGACAGGCGGTGATACGGAGTACCGACCGCCGCCCCGGGAACATCTGATCCTTTTTCATGACTAACTGCTTGCACGGCTGTCGCTCCGGGCACCTCATCCACACCGGTTGCGCAGGCGAAACCCACCCGGTTGGAGCAGCGGAATGATGCGGGCAACGGACCCTCAGTTACGGCGGACCAGGGGGAAGGGCAGTGTCTCGCGGATGGTCAGCCCGGTGAGGAACATGACGAGCCGGTCGACCCCAATGCCGAGACCCCCGGTCGGCGGCATCGCGTACTCCAGCGCGTCGAGGAAGTCCTCGTCGAGCTCCATGGCCTCCGGGTCGCCACCCGCAGCGAGCAGCGACTGAGCGGTGAGTCTGCGGCGCTGCTCCACCGGGTCGGTCAACTCCGAGTAGGCGGTGCCCAGTTCCGTACCGAAGGCGACCAGGTCCCAGCGTTCGGCGAGGCGCGGGTCGCGGCGGTGCTGGCGGGTGAGCGGGGAGACGTCGGTCGGGAAGTCCTTGTAGAAGGTGGGCATCTTGGTCCGCTCCTCGACAAGGCGCTCATACATCTCCAGGACCACATCGCCGCGGGTGTCGTCGGGGATGTGCGGGACGCCCGCCCGGTCGCATATTGCTCGGAGCACGGTCTCTTCGGTATCGGCGTCGACCTCTTCGCCGAGCGCCTCGGACACCGCCCCGTACAACGTCTTGACCGGCCAGGGGCCCGAGATGTCGTGCTCGACGAGCTTGCCGTCCGGGCCGGCCTTGTGCGCGATCGCGGAGCCGAAGGCGGCGGTGGCCGCGCCCTGGATCAGTTCGCGGGTCAGATCGAGCATCACGTCGTAGTCGGCGAAGGCCTGATACGCCTCCAGCATCGTGAACTCGGGGTTGTGCTTGTACGAGACGCCTTCGTTGCGGAAGGTGCGGCCCATCTCGAAGACCTTCTCCAGGCCGCCCACGCACAGCCGCTTGAGATACAGCTCGGGGGCGATGCGCAGATACAGGTCGAGGTCATAGGCGTTGATGTGGGTGGTGAAGGGGCGGGCGTTGGCGCCGCCGTGGATCTGCTGCAGCATCGGCGTCTCGACCTCGAGATAGCCGCGCTCCAGCAGCCCCTGCCGCAGCGCCTGGACGGCGGTGGAGCGGTGGCGTACGACATCGCGGGCGTCGGGACTGGCGACCAGGTCCAGATAGCGGCGGCGCACCCGGGCCTCCGGGTCGGCGAGCCCGCGCCGTTTGTCGGGCAGCGGGCGCAGGCATTTGCCCGTCAGCTGCCACTCAGTCACAAAGACCGAGAGCTCGCCCTTGTCGCTGGCGCCGATCTCGCCGGTGGCGGTGATGTGGTCGCCGAAGTCGACGTCGGAGGTGAAACCCTTGATGACGTCACGGCCGGAGCCGTCACGGGTGAACGCGAGCTGGAGGTCGCCCGACCAGTCGCGCAGTACGGCGAAGACGACGCCGCCGAGGTCGCGTACGACCATCACGCGCCCTGCGACGGTGGTCTGCCGGCCGGTGCGGGTACCGGGGGCGAGCGCGGGGTGCGCGGCGCGGATCTCGGCGAGGGTGTCGGTGCGCCCGGCGATGTCCACGGGGTACGGGTCGGTGCCGTCCGCGCGCAGCCGCTCCAGCTTGCGGTGGCGGATGAGGACCTGCTCCGGCAGCCGCTGCTCCCCCGCCGCCGCGCCCGATTCGGGTCCCACCAGGCCGAGCGAGTCGATGGACGGCAGCCCCTCGGTGGTGACGGGCGTGATGACGCCCGGCCCGCTTCTGCCCTTCCCCCAGAGCTTGCGCAGGCTCGGTACGGAGACGAAGCCTTCGGCGATTCCGGAGGCGAGGCCGACGCGGGCGAGCGAGCCCGCGTCGCCGTAACAGAGGAAGCGCGGATACCACTCGGGCTGGTATTTGACGTTGGACCGGTAGAGGGCTTCCAGCTGCCACCACTTGGAGAGGAAGAGCAGCAGCTTGCGCCACACCCTCAGGACCGGACCCGCGCCGATGCGGGCGCCCTCCTCGAACGCCGAGCGGAAGACGGCGAAGTTGAGCGAGATACGGCGTACACCGAGTCTGGGCGCGTGGGCGCAGAGTTCGGCGACCATGAACTCCACCACGCCGTTGGGGGCGGCGCGGTCACGGCGCATCAGGTCGAGCGAGATGCCGTCCTTGCCCCAGGGCACGAAGGAGAGCAGGGCGATCAGATCGCCGTCTGCGTCGAAGGCCTCGACGAGGAGGCAGTCGCCGTCGTCCGGGTCGCCGAGGCGGTCGAGCGCCATGGAGAAGCCGCGCTCGGTCTCGGTGTCCCGCCAGGCGTCGGCCCTGTCGACGATCTGCCGCATCTCCTCGTCGGTCAGGGCGGAGTGCCGGCGGATCCGGGTGCGCGCCCCGGTCCGCTTGACGCGGTTCACGGCCTGCCGGGTGACGCGCATGTCGCGGCCGTCCAGGTCGAACCGGGCGACGTGCAGGATCGCCTCGTCACCGAGCTGGATGGCGCCGAGCCCGGAGCGCGCGAACACTTTGGCGCCCTCCTCGGACGCGCCCATGACTGCGGGGGCCCAGGCATAGCGTTTGGCCACCTCCAGCCAGGCCCCGACGGCGGGGGTCCAGGCCGCACGGTCGCCGACCGGGTCGCCGCTGGCCAGACAGACACCGGCCTCCACGCGGTAGGTGACGGCAGCCTTGCCGTTGGGCGAGAAGACGACGGCCTTGTCGCGGCGGGTGGCGAAGTAGCCGAGGGAGTCCTGGCGGCCGTACGCACCGAGCAGTGCGCGAATGCGGGGCTCTTCGTCACCGTGCAGGGCGGCTTCCAGTCGCTGCGAGCGGAATAGTGTGCTGGCCGCGCTGAGCAGGGCGATCGCGCCGAACAGCCCAGGGAGGAAGAAGAGCACGCGCGGCGGGCGGGCGTCGAACTGGTCGCTGGAGACCAGTCCGCCGAGCACCCGGTTGGAGGCCCACAGCAGCCGCTGGCCCTGCGGCAGCGAGCCGGGGAAGAGCTCGACCAGACCCCAGCTGACGAGTACCCCGGCGGCGAGCCCGAGAACCAGGACGAGCAGCGCGCGGCGCAGCGCACCGCGCCGGGTCTCGGCGTAGAACTCCCCGCGCGCGATGACCAGCACCGCCAGGGCGATCACGCACAGCACCAGGCTGGGGATCCAGGTCACGTCCTCGTCGAAGATCACCACCAGTACGTCCGTGATCAGCACCAGCGCCAGATATCCGACGACCAGCCACCACGCGGCCTTCTTACGGGCCCCGATGGCCGCTGCGAGCAGCAGCAGGAAGACGGCGTAGGCGAGGTTGGCGCTGACCGGGACGGCAATGCGGTCCAGGAACAGGGCGACGGGCCGCAGCAGTCGCCGCAGTGGAGGGATGAGCGAAAGGATGACGCAGAACACGCCCAGTGCGGCGAAGAACATCGCGAACGCCTCTGGCACCCTGCTGTGCAAGCCGCCACGGGCGGACCTGGGCGCCTCCACGGTGACAGTCATGTTTCGCACTCTAAGGAGACCATCGGCGGGCCGCCTGTCGGGAGCGGATAGCCTCAATGGTGTGACAGAGCAGCAGCCCCACCGCTTCGAACGCGGTACCGACGGCCCCAAGGTCATCGTCGTCGGTGTGGACGGATCCGACTCCTCACTGCGTGCGGCGTCGTACGCGGGCGGCCTCGCGCGACGACAGAAATGCCCTGCTCGCCATCGTGTACGTCCAGCCGGTAATGCCGGCGGGTGCGGCTCTCGGGGTCCCGGTCCCGGTCGGGGACATGACGGGCGAGATCGCCGAGGGGCTGGTGGCCGAGATCCGCTCCGCCGCCGAGCGGGTCAAAGGCATATGGGAGGTCCGCTGGGAGTTCCACACCTTCCGCGGTGACCCGTACAGCGGTCTTGTCGCGGCGGCCGACGAGCTGAAGGCGGACGCCGTGGTGGTCGGGGCTTCGGAGTCGGCGGGCCACCGGCTCATCGGTTCGGTGGCGGTACGGCTGGTGAAGGCGGGGCGCTGGCCGGTCACCGTCGTTCCGTAGCGGTCCCGTTTGCTTCCGGCCGACCGTTCACCGCACCATTCGTCGCTCCGTGCGACCGCTCGCCGAAGACCACTGTGCGCCGCCTGTCCCTTCACGCCTGGATGCGTTCGTATACGCACGTGGCAGCGACCTCAGCGCGAAAGGGTGTTGGCAATGGCGACCGCGACCGCGACCGCGACGACCGACGATCGGGCCATGGCGGAGCTGCAGCGTGAACACGGCCCCGCACTGCTGAGCTTTCTGCTCGGACTGACCTACGGGGACCAGCAGCGCGCCGAGGATCTGCTGCAGGAGACGCTCGTACGCGCCTGGCAGCACCCCGAGGCGTTCGACGGTCCGTACGAGTCGATGCGGCCCTGGCTCTTCACGGTCGGGCGCCGCCTCGCGATCGACGCCCGCCGGTCCCGGATGGCCCGTCCCACCGAGATCGGCGACGGTGTTCTGGCCACCACGCCCGACCCGGCGGACATCACGGAGAGCGCTGTCGCCGCGCTCGACGTCCGGGCGGCGGTCGGGTCGCTCAGCCCCGAGCACCGGGCCGTGCTGGTCCAGATCTACTTCCACGGGCTGAGCGTCAACGAGGCCGCCCAGGCACTCGGCATACCCGCCGGTACGGTCAAGTCGCGTTCTTACTACGGGTTGCGCGCGCTCGCCCGCTGCCTGCCGGGCTACAGCAGGCCCACCTCGTCGGCGACCGCCGGCCGCTAACGACGGCCGGGGCCGGCCGTCCGCCGTACCGCTCGTCGTGCCGTTCGACCGTTCGTCGCAGTTCGACGCCGTACTCATCGCCCCGTTCGGCCGCTGAGCACCCCGCAGGCCCGTGTGCGCCAGGTGGCGGACAACTCCCACGGGGGCGTCCCGCCGCTCTCTGCGACTCGGTGCGGCCCCGGCGACGCGGTCAACAGGACGCCCCAGGAGGAGAGTTACGGTGCCATCCACCCCGGCCCGTGGCAGTCTCGCGCAGCAACTCCCGCCGCGTGACCAACTGTTGTCCCCGACCGGCCCACGCGACGCCTGGATTGTGTCAGCCTCTTGACACAGTTCCCCTGCGGTCGGCAGATTGTGTCAATCAACTGACACGCTTGGCCGATGTGCATGGGGGTACGTCATGTCCGCTTCTCCGGAAACGCACACCACGTGGCGCAACTGGGTCGACGCGCCGGTCCGTTGGAGCGGACTCGTGGTCGGAGTCCTCGTCGGCAAGACGGTCACCTTCAGCTCCGAGGCCGATGTCGATCTGCTCTACGCCATCCCCGTTCTCGGGATCTGCGCCGTCGCCGGCGTGCTCGCGGCAGACCTGATCGCGCATCCGGCGGGAAGCGGCGTCCGACAGGCCACGGTGGCCCCACGTCGGATACGCGACCATATTCCCCGCGGACTGACGGCCGCGCTTGCTGTGCAGGCCGCACTCCTGCCGAGCCTGCTGGCCATCGCCGTCACTACGTCCGCCACGGACAGCGCCGGGCACGCGGGCCGGGCCCTTGCCATGACGTGCCGCGGCCGGCATCAGCTCATCGGGCCCTGGCCCGGGCCGTACTACGCCTGGCCGGTTCTCTGCGGCCTCGTCGTCGGCACCCTTGTGTGCGTTCCGGCTCTGCGGCGCATCACCATGCGCTCCGCAAGCGACGACCAGCGACGTATCCGGGCGCGCGCGATCGTCGGTGCGTGGGGGATGCTGGTGGCGGCACCGCTCTTCGCCGTGTCCTTGACCATGGCGACGGCCGTGCTCAGCCTGAGCTGCGGAGGATGGATGGAGAACGTGAGCCTCTGGGGGCTCGGAATCACCGCGTTCGCCTCGGCGCTGACCGCGGGATGCTGCCTGGGCGCCCTGCTCCTGCCACAGGCGCACATCAAGGCGCGGCCGTGACGGCCGACGGGCTCGTCATCCGGGTGGACCCCGCCACCCCCGTGCCGCCGTTCGAGCAGATCAGAAGGCAGTTCGCCGATCTGATCGCGGTGGGGCGCATGCGCGAGGGTGACAAACTGCCGCCCGTGCGCCAGCTCGCCTCCGACCTGGGACTGGCCAACAACACCGTGGTGCGGGCCTATCGCGAGCTGGAATCGGCGGGACTGGTGCACAGCCGGCGAGGATCCGGCACCCGCGTTGCGGCCACCGCCACAGGCACCGACGCCAGGGACAGGCTCGCGGAGCACGCCCGCAACTATGCGGCCGCGGCCCGGAATCTCGGCGTCACGGACGACGATGCGCTGGCGGCCCTCCGGCACGCACTCGCCACACCCGGCGGCGACTGACACCGATGAGCTTCCGCCACGGTCGTGGTCTTTCTGAACGTGTGCCAGGTCTTCCTCGGGCACCGCCGGGGAGCGCGGTGTGCTCAAGGCGATGCTGCGGCTGAACCCGGGCCCGGCGGTGCGCGTACTGACACGACGTACGTACTGCGTGTTCCGAGCCACCCCGAGGACGGTTCCTGTGACCGAGACGCCCCCTGCCCGGCGACCGGCGGTCGCCGAGACGGCGCTGGCCTGCCTGGCGCTCAGCCGCTGTCCCGACGCCGCGGCGGCCCGCGCGGCCCGGCGTGCGCGCCGCTGGCTGCGTGGCGCCGGGGCCCAATCCGGCTCCCCCGTCACCGAGTTGATGTTGATCCAGTCGGCGCTGCGGACACTGGCGCTGCGCGAGGGAAAGCCCGTCGATCTGAGCCATCCGCTGCTCGCCGCGCCCGGGTACGCGGCTCTGTCCCGGATCGTCCAGGCGGTGGCCCTCCATGTCGATCTGGGGGTCGTCGGCGGTGCGCCGCCCGGCCGGCTGGCCGGGCTGCTCGCCCACGACATCGCGACCGCCACGCCCTGCCCGTTCACCGGGCGGTCCGGCTCCCCCGCCCTGTGGGCGGCACGGCTCCTGGTGGAACATCCGGCGGCCGGCCGGCAGCCGGTGCGTGAGGCGGTGGCCCGTATCGCGGCTGCGCGGCGGGACGGCAGCCGCATCGAGGACGAGCCGCCCGCCACGGCCCTCGCACTCCTCGCACTGAGCGCGGCGGACGCGGGCAGCCCTGCGTGGCGGCGGTGCCGCGCGGGGCTGTTGCGCTTCCAGCTCCACGACGGCAGCTGGCGGTCCGGATGGGCAGCCGTGGCGACCTGACGCCACGGCTCGTTCCGGGCTGTGGCGAGGTCCCTTCCACCCCGGCCGCCCCGGTGGTGGCCAGCTCCCCCTGGGACCACGACAAAGGGGTGACCGTATGCGAAACCTCACGCTGAAGTTGAGTAAAGACGGGCCCTCAGCCGTGTTTCTCGGTGGAGGCTCGTGGTCGAGTCGGCATACGGCGTCGTCCGGGAAGAAGGTGGGAAGAGTGCAGCCCGAGAGTTCGAACGGCACCAGCAGCGGCGGGCTGGCAGTACCCATGGCATGGCTCTGCGCCGAGTACATCGCTGACGAGATGCTCCGCACGGGTGCTCTCGTGGGGAGCGGCTCGCTCGAGTTCCGTGCGGGAAGACAGACGCTGGCGCTCACCATCTATCTCTGCGACAGCGCGAACGAACTCGGGGGCGTCCGGGGGGTCTCCCGCATCGAAGAGTGGCTGTCGCTCACCTCGTACGGCCATCCCTGGCAGGAGTGGGTGCAGGAGCGGCTGGCCGCCCGGGAGGAGCGGGAGCGGGACCTCGACGCGGGGGCCGATGTGGATCTCGCGCTCGCGAGGGACGCCTGGAGCTGGCTGCGGCAGACGGAGCTGCTGGCCGCCGACCTCGGCGACAGCGGACCGCGGGCCCCGGCCGGCCCGCTGGACGGGCCAGTGGACGAGTGCGAGCAGATATGGACTCCGGCCTGGCAGTTGGGTCTGCCGCTGAGCCATCTGGCCATCCACCTCTTCTGAGGGCGACCGCTCGTAGTCGCTCATCGTCACCGGTCAGTACGAAACGGGTGGCGAGGCGACTCAATGTGGACGCGGAAATCTCATCCGCCGGCCCGGCGTCCGGCCGATGAGTGCACACCCGCCCGGTACTTGGGGATCCGCATCGTGATTTTCATGCCCGCACCGACGCCGGTCTCAATGACGAGTCCGTAGTCGTCGCCGTACACCTGGCGCAGCCGTTCGTCGACATTGGACAGTCCGATGCCCGACGAGGCCGGCCGCTGCCCCGCGAGGATCCCCCGCAGCACGGCCGGGTCCATGCCCACGCCGTCGTCCTCGATGGTCACCATGGCCTCGGCCCCGGCGTCCCGCGCCGCGATGGTGACCCGGCATTCGCCCCTGGAGTCCTCCAGGCCGTGCTTGACGGCGTTCTCGACGAGCGGCTGCAGACACAGGAACGGCACGGTCACCGGCAGCACTTCCGGGGCCACCTGGAGCGTCACCTTGAGCCGGTCGCCGAAGCGGGCCCCGGCGAGCGCCAAGTACTGCTCGATGGAACGCAGTTCATCGGCGAGATTGGTGAAGTCACCGTGCCTGCGGAAGGAGTAGCGGGTGAAGTCGGCGAATTCCAGCAGCAGTTCGCGGGCGCGCTCGGGGTCGGTGCGGACGAACGAGGCGATCGCGGCGAGCGAGTTGAAGATGAAGTGCGGCGATATCTGGGCACGCAGGGCACGGATCTCCGCCTCGATCAGCCGGGTACGGGAGCGGTCGAGCTCGGCCAGTTCCAGCTGTACGGAGACCCAACGGGCCACCTCCGTCGCGGCCCGCACCAGGACGGCCGACTCCCGCGATCCGTAGGCGACGAGCGCGCCGAGCACTCCTTCCTCGCCGGTCAATGGGGCGATCACGGCCCAGCGGAGCGGGCACTCCAGGTCCTCGCACTCGGTGTGCACACTCTGGCTGCGCCCGGAGTCCAGCATGTCGGCGACACGCACCATCACCCGCTGTTCATGGTGGTCGGCGCCGCGGCCGTCCCAGGCGAGCACGGATTCGCGGTCGGTGAGGCAGAGTGCCTCGGTGCCGAGCAGTGAGCGCAGCCTGCGGGCGGCCTTGCGCGCGGTGTCCTCGGTGAGGCCGGCGCGCAGCGGGGGCGCGGCGAGCGAGGCGGTGTGCAGGGTCTGGAAGGTGGCCCGTTCGACGGGCGTGCCGAGGTCGAGGTCGGGTTTGCCGCCCCGTCGTGCGGTCAGGCGACCGATCGCGATGCCGGCCGCGAGCAGTACCGCCCCTGCCGCGGCGAGTGCGGCCATGCCGATCCCGGTCATCGTTCGGCTCCTTCGGGCTGCGGCCTGCCGGCGAGGTCTTCCGGCAGATGCAGCCGCGCGAGGATGGCGGCGGCGCCGGGCGGTATGTGACGCGGGGTGGCCAGTGACACCAGCACCATGGTCAGGAAGCCGAGCGGCACCGACCACACGGCGGGCCAGGCCATCAAGGTGTGCGGCCAGCCCTCCGGCGCGAGGCCCGCGCGGGTGGCCATCACGGCGGTCAGCGCGGCGCCGCCGCCGATCACCAGTCCGGCGGCGGCACCGGGTGGCGTGAGCCCGCGCCACCAGATGCCGAGCACCAGCAGCGGGCAGAACGAGGACGCCGAGACGGCGAAGGCCAGCCCCACCGCGTCGGCGACCGGCACGTTGGTGGCCACGACGCTCGCTCCGAGCGGCACCGCCATGGCGAGGAGGGTGGCGAGGCGGAAGCTCCGTACGCCACGTGCGGGCAGCACATCCTGCGTGATCACACCGGCGACGGACATGGTCAGTCCGGAGGCGGTGGACAGGAATGCCGCGAAGGCGCCGCCCGCGAGCAGCGCGCCGAGCAGCTCCCCCGCGATGCCGCCGATGATCCGTTCGGGCAGCACCAGCACGGCGGCGTCCGCGTCGCCGGTGAGGGCGAGTTCGGGTGCGTAGATCCGCCCGAGCGCTCCGTAGACCGGCGGCAGCAGATAGAACGCGCCGATCAGCCCGAGGACGACCAGGGTCGTACGACGCGCGGCGCGTCCGTTGGGGCTGGTGTAGAAGCGGACGGCGACATGCGGGAGTCCCATCGTGCCGAGGAAGGTGGCGAGGATGAGGCCGTACGTGGCATAGAGGTGGTAGCCGTCGCGGCCGCCGGACAGCGGCTGGGACCAGCCGGCCGGGTCGGCCCCGGCGGTGGCCCGCGCGGGCACTTCGGAACCCTGCGGGAAGCGCAGCGTGGTGCCCGCCTCGATGCGGTGGGCGCCCCTGCCGAGGGTTATCTGCCGCTCCTCCTCGTACGGTGTGCCGTCGATGCCGCCGGAGACGGCGAGGGTGAGCGGCCCCTCGAGATCGATCCGGACGGTGTCGTCGACGCGTACGACGGTGTGTTCGCGGAAGAGCGTGGGCACGTCGAAGCGGGCGCGGGGCGCGTCGTCGCCGAGCCAGGCAGCAACGAGAAAGAGCGCGGGCACCAGCAGCGCGGTGAGCTTGAGCCAGTACTGGAAGGCCTGGACGAAGGTGATGCTGCGCATGCCGCCCGCGGCGACGGCCCCGGTGACGACGAAGGCGACGACAAGGCCGCCGACCCAGTTCGGCGCACCGGTGAGGATCTCCAGGGTCAGTCCCGCTCCCTGGAGTTGGGGCAGCAGATAGAGCCAGCCGATGCCGACGACGAAGAGGCTGGCGAGCCGGCGTACGGCGGCGGACTCGAGCCGGGCCTCTGCGAAGTCGGAGAGGGTGTACGCCCCCGAGCGGCGCAGCGGTGCGGCGACCAGCACCAGCAGAACGAGATAGCCGGCGGTGTACCCGACCGGGTACCAGAGCATGTCGGGGCCCTGGAGGAGCACCAGCCCCGCGATGCCGAGGAAGGAGGCGGCGGAGAGGTACTCGCCGCTGATGGCGGCGGCGTTGAGGCCGGGCTTCACCGTGCGGGACGCGACGTAGAAGTCGGAGGTGGTGCGGGATATTCGCAGCCCGAGCGCGCCGATGAGCACGGTGGCGAGCACCACGGCGGTGACGGCGGTCACCGCGTAGGTCTGGTTCACGTCGAGTCCTCCGGGAGCACCCGTCAGCGCCCTTCGACGAGCCTGGTGAAGTCCTGTTCGTTGCGTTCGGCCCGGCGTACGTACCAGCCCGCGGTCAGCCACATCACGGGGTAGACCGCCACGCCGAGCGCCGCCCAGACGAAGGGCTCCGGCGAGGAGAGGGTGCCGCCGAACGCGGCAGGGAGCGCGAAGAGCAGGGGCAGGGAGCCGACGAGCAGCGCGAGCGTCCCCAGCGCACAGAGCGCGGCCCGCAGCTGGCTGCGCATCAAGGAGCGTACGTACGTGGCGCCGAGAGTGGTCTGCTCGGTGATCTCGGACCGGGCGGGGGCGTGTCCGGGCGGTCGTTTGGCGCTGCGTGGCACGCCGGTGACGACCTCGCGGCGGGGTTGTTGCTCTGCAGACATCGTCGTCCGCTCCAGCGTCTCTCGGCGAACCTCGGGGGCTGTGGAGTCTACGCAGGAGCGATTACCGACGGTAGACGCCGGTCTCTCAGGGGCCCGTCCGCTGGGCGGCGCAGTCGCTGAGGGCGATCTCGAGCTCGACGTACGATTCCTCGGCCCTGCGGAAGGCGACTTCGAGGGCGGCTTCGGCGCGGGGGCCGACGAGTCCCTGGGCCGATTCCTGGATCTCGTAGAGCACATCCGCCCAGCGACCGGCCGCGCTCTTCAACGTCGCAAGGAGTGCCTCGAGGTCACGAGCGCTGGACACCCGGGTCGCCGGCAGGCTCCTGAGCTCCTCGAGCAGTGCTTCGATATCGGACATCAGGCCCCTTCTCCGCTTGCCCGATCAAGGTTAGGCGGCGTACAGGGGCGGCTGCCGCCGAATCCGGTGGCGGCTCTGTCAGCGGATGACGCCCGTCGCCGTACGGCCGTGCCGGGACGACGAGCGGCTCTCCAAGACCGTCGAACGGTCGACCGCGCGCGGTCGGGGTCCGGGGCGCGGCGGTCGGGTCGGTCGCGGTTCAGCCCCTGGCGTGCCGCATCAGCAGATCGCGCAGCTGACGCGCATGGCGGCGACTGACGGCGAGTTCGGCGGCGCCCACGCGGACAGTGGTCGCCCCGGCGTCGAGGCGCAGTTCGTCGATACGGGCGAGTGCGACGAGGTGACTGCGGTGTATCCGTACGAAGCCGCGGGAGGCCCAGCGCTCCTCCAGAGTGGAGAGCGGGATGCGCACCAGGTGGCTGCCGTCCTTGGTGTGCAGGCGTGCATAGTCACCCTGGGCCTCGACGTAGGCGATGTCGTCGATCGGTACGAAGCGAGTGACGCCGCCCAGCTCGACCGGGATCTGTTCCGCGCCGGCGGCCGGCCCCGGCAGGTCGTTCTGTGCCGCGGCGGGTGCGGTGTTCGGTATGTGAGCGGGTACGGCAGGGTGGCCCACCGGGTCGGGATACCGCGCCTCGCGCGCCGAGACGACCACGTCACGGACGCGCCGTACCGCTTCGGCCAGCCGCTCCCTGCGAACCGGCTTGAGCACATAGTCGACGGCCTTGAGGTCGAAGGCCTGTACGGCGAAGCCCTCGTGCGCGGTGACGAAGACAATCAGCGGCGGCCTGGCGAAGCCGGCCAGCAGTCTGGCGACGTCGAGTCCGGTGAGCCCTGCCATGTGGATGTCGAGAAAGACGACATCGATACCGTCATCACCGTCCGGGCCCGCGTCCAGGGCGCGGCTGATGCGTCGCAGCGCCTCGGTGGCGTCCGTGGCCCCTTCCGCGCTCCTGATGCGTGCGTCGGAGCGGAGGAGGTAGAGCAGCTCTTCGAGTGCCGGTTTCTCGTCGTCGACAGCCAGTACGCGCAGCATGCTGCGGAGTGTATGCGGGGCTCGATTCCGGGACTACGGGCTGTCGTCGGCGTGGCCGTCGAGCAGGTCCTGTTCCGAGAACATCGCCGGCAGCGCGGGTGCGTCGGCGATGTCGAAAAACCCTGGCCTGAAGGGAGTTGGGCGATCGAGCCCCGTCCCACTCCCGCACGGGTCCCCCGAACCCACAGGGGCAGTTGCGCTCATCGCGCACAAAGTTGAGCAGAGCGGCGGCCTGATGCGTACTCCTGGGCGACAGACCGCGTCAGACGCAGCACCGCAAGTGACGAATCGAGGACCCATGAGCATGCAGCAGCGGCACCGGGACGTGGCCGCCTATGCGCTGGGCGTCCTGGAGCCCGCGGACGCCTTCCGTTTCGAGGAGCATCTGTCCGAATGCGTCACCTGCACGGTACAGCTCTCCGACTTCGCCTCCCTTGCCGCGTCGCTTTCCGAACTGGGCGGTCCCGGCCGGGTCGAGCCGCTGCCCTCCGGGCAGCTGCTCGAGCGGCTCACCGACGAGGTCACGATGGTGCGGCGGCGGAGCTCCGGGCGCCGGCTGCGGCTGGTCGCGGCGGCCGCCGCGCTGATCGTCGGGGCGCCCGCTGCGGTGGTGGCACTCCAGGACCAGGCCGGCGGGCCCGCTGTCGGGCAGCGGGTGGTGGCCAAGGACCCCACGACCGGAGTCACCGCCTCCGCCGCGATCGAGAACCGGGCGTGGGGCACCGCCGTCGCGCTGCGGCTTGCGGGCCTGACCGGACCGGCCAAATGCCGGCTCGTCGCCATCGGCAAGGACGGCATTGAACATCCTGTCCTCAGCTGGTCGGTTCCGGCGGGCGGCTACGGGAATCCGGACTCGCCGGGGCATGAGCAGCCGCTGGACATCGAGGGAGGTACGGACGTGCCGAGCGGCGAGATCGGCCGCTGGGAGGTCCGTACCCTCGACGGACAGCCTGTCGTCACGCTCAAGGGATAGCTCCCGGAACTCCCGGAACTGCGCGGAACTCCGAATCCCCGGCTGAACAGGGCGCTTTCCGGCCGGGCGGTGCTACTTCAGCAGCCGCGAGAGCCTGCGGTCGGCGAGCGGTTTGCCGCCGGTCTGGCAGGTGGCGCAGTACTGCAGCGATGAGTCGCTGAAGGAGACCTCGCGGATGGTGTCGCCGCAGACGGGGCACAGCTGTCCGGTACGCCCATGGACCCGCAGGCCGCTCTTCTTCTCGGCCTTGAGCCGGCCCGCCGCTACTCCGCGCGAGCGCTCGACGGCTTCGCGCAGGGTGGAGCGCAGCGCCTCGTACAGCACGGTGGTCGCGTTCTCGTCGAGGTTCTGCACGGGCTTGAACGGCGACATCCTGGCGACGTGCAGGATCTCGTCGCTGTACGCGTTGCCGATGCCGGCGATGAGGCTCTGGTCGCGCAGAGCGCCCTTGATCTGCCGTCGTTCCCCGGCGAGCAGCGCGACGAAGGCGTCGCGATCGAAGTCGTCGGCGAGCGGGTCGGGGCCGAGCCGGGCAATGCCGGGCACCTCGGCCGGGTCGTGTACGAGATGGACGGCGAGGCGTTTGGTGGTGCCGGCCTCGGTGAGGTCGAAGCCGCCGCCGCCGGCCAGGACGGTGCGCAGGGCGAGCGGGCCCTTGCCCGGGCGTGGCGGCGCGGCCGGGAACTCGTCCTTCCACTGGAGCCAGCCCGCCCGGGCGAGATGAGTGACGAGATGGAGTCCGCCCGCGCTGATGTCGAGCCACTTCCCGTGCCGGTCCACGGCGGTGACGGTGGCGCCTTCGACGGCGGCGAGCGGCGGGTCGTACGTCTTGAGGACGCTGATCGCCAGCGGCAGGACGCGGGCGATCTCCTGTCCCACCAGGTGGCTGTCGAGGAACTCTCGCAGCGCTTCGACTTCGGGCAGTTCAGGCATGCATCCAGGGTGCCGCAGGGGCACGGCGGCCGCAGGTTCACAGCTCCCGCAGACCGTAGACGCGGCTCGCCGTAGTCTCGAACACCGCGCGGCGTTCTCCGTCACCCAGCCGGTGCGTGAGCGCGCGGGCCGCGGCGACCACCTCTCCGTAGCCGGCGGCCAGCCGGCACACCGGCCAGTCGGATCCGAACATCAGCCGGCCGGCGCCGAAGGCGTCGAGGACCGTGTCGGCGTACGGACTCAGATCCGGCGTGGTCCAGCTGGACCACGCCGCTTCGGTCACCAGGCCGGAGAGTTTGCAGACGGTGTTCGGCCGGGCCGCGAGTGCGCGCACATCGCTCGCCCAGGGCTCCAGTTCCTTCGAGGCGATGGGCGGCTTGCCCAGATGGTCGAGTACGAAGGTGAGCGCGGGCAGCCGGGCCGCCGCCTCGGAGGCCGCGGGCAGCTGCTTCGGCAGCACCACAAGGTCGTAGACGAGTCCGGCGCAGGCAACGGCGGCGAGACCACGCAGTACGTCGGGGCGGAGCAGCCACTCGGGGTCGCTCTCGCCCTGGACCTGGTGGCGGATGCCGACCAGCCGGTCACCGCCCGGGAGTTCACGCAGCGCCGCCAGGGTGTCGGCGACATCGGGCGCGGTGAGGTCGGTCCAGCCGACGACGCCCGCGACGAGGTCGCTGCCGTCGGCGAGGGCGAGAAACTCCGGGGTCTCATCGGCGACGGTGACCGTCTGGACGAGGACGGTGCCGCGTACGCCTGCGGCGCGCGCCTCGGGTGCGAGGTCGTCGAGGGTGAAGTTGCGGCGGATGGGGGCCAGGTCCGGACCGGTGATCCAGTCCTGGTCCCGTACGGAGAGGTCCCAGACATGGTGGTGGGCGTCGATGATCGCCATGGCTCACAGCTCCCAGACGACGGGCAGTCCGGCCGCGGCGCCGTCCGCGGAGTAGTCGTGTACGACATCGAGGAGTTCGGCCATCCGCGCCTGCCAGGCGATATTGACGGGGAGCTCTTCCAGTTCGGCCAGCAGCCGGGTGTAGTCGGCGCAGTCGAGGAGGTGGAAGAGGTCGGTGCCGCTGCGCCAGATCGTCCAGGAGGTGACTCCGGCGGCACGGATCGCGGCGGTCAGCTCCTCGGGGACCTCACGGTGCGCCGCCTCGTAGTCGGCGACGCGGTCGGCGCGGACCGTGGTGTGCAGGGCGACTCTCATCGGGCATCCCCGTCCTTCGGCAGCAGTCCTTCGGCGCGCAGTTCGTCCCAGAGCTCGGTCGGGACGGAGTGGCCGAGCAGCTCGGCGGCGTCCCTTACTTCGTCGGCGGACCGGGCGCCGACCAGTACACCGGCCACGGCCGGATGGCCGAAGGGGTAGTGGAGCGCGGCGGCGCGCAGCGGTACGCCGTGCCGTTCGGCGACGGCCTTGAGCCGCAGGGCCCGCTGCAGGATGCCGTCGGGCGCGGCCGTGTAGTCGTACCGGGCGCCGGGACGCGGATCGGCGAGCAGCCCGGAGTTGAAGACCCCGCCGACGACGACGCTCTTGCCGCGGGCGGCTGCTTCGGGCAGCAGTTCTTCCAGCGCGCTCTGGTCGAGCAGGCTGTAGCGGCCGGCGCACAGGACGGCGTCGACGTCGGTGTCGCGGAGGAAGCGGGTGAGCATCGCGGTCTGGTTCATCCCGGCGCCGATCGCGCCGACGACGCCTTCGGCGCGCAGCTGTTCCAGTGCCGGATAGCCGTGGCGGAAGGCGGCTTCCTCGTGGTCGTCCGGGTCGTGCAGATAGACGATGTCGATCCGGTCGAGGCCGAGCCTGACGAGGCTCTCCTCGATGCTGCGGCGCACTCCGTCGGCGCTGAAGTCCCATACGCGGCGGTGATCGGCGGTCACGGCGAAGCCGTGCGCGAGGTCGTCGCCGCGGGCCTCGCAGGGTTCGAGCAGCCGCCCGACCTTGGTGGAGAGGGTGTACGCGTCGCGGGGCCGGGCGCGCAGTGCCTCGCCGAGCCTGCGTTCGGAGAGGCCGAGCCCGTAGTGCGGCGCGGTGTCGAAGGTACGGATTCCCGTGTCCCATGCGGCGTCGATCGCGGCCGCGGCCGCCTCCGGTTCGACAGGGGTGTACAGATTGCCGACTCCGGCCCCGCCGAAGGACAGTTCAGTGATGTCGACCGCGCTGCGTCCGAGCGTGCTCCATCGCATCCCGCTGCTGCCCCCTCGCTGGCATTCACCGATCACGACGAATATTCATCGGATCACTTAAGGGCGTCAACACCCTTGAAGCGGTCAGATCTGGGGGTGGGCGTCCGACCTGTCCGATCTATCGGATCCATCAGGCCGGTGAGGATCAGGACTGGTGGGGATCGGGACTGGTGAGACCCGGGCCCGGCAAGACTTCCGCGTCTATCCGGCGACGGTGACGCTGAGCAGTTCTGCGAGCTCCTCACGCAGGCTCTCCGCGAGCCGGTCCACATCGGGCACGGCCTTTCCGTCGGCGACCAGGCCCACATGCACCTGACCGCCGTAGGTCGACATGGCGATCGCCAGGGACTGCCCGCGGGCCAGCGGCGCCATCGGGTAGACCTCGCGCAGCGGGCAGCCGCCGAGCGAAAGGGCCGAGCGCGGCAGCGGCACGTTTGTGACCAGGACGTCGAAGAGCATCCGGGCCGCGCCTCCGGCCAGTGGCGCACCGAACCGGTGGGCCAGCGGCGGCAGTTGATCGGCGACTACGGCCAGCGCACCGGCGCCGCGCGAAGGGCCCGCCGCCTTGTTGCGGTCCATGGCGGTGCGAACGGCGTCGAGCCGCGAGCGCGGGTCGGGGTCGGAGACGGGGAGCGGAAGCAGATACGCGGAGAATTTGTTGCCCGAGCCGGACGGGCTACCGGGCCTGCGCCTGGAGACCGGCACCAGGGCGCGCGGATCGGCGGCGGGCAGCCGCTCGTCCCGGTCTCCCATCCAGCGCCGCAGTGCGCCCGCCACGGTGGCGAGAAGTACGTCGTTGGCCGTGCCGCCCACCGCCCTGCGTACTTGCTGCACATCCTCCAGGTCGAGCACGGCGGTGCCGAGCCGTCGTGTGCCGCTGGAGCCTGCGGAGAGCGCGGGCACACCCCGGGGGTCGAACCTGCTGGCCCGTACGACGGAGGCGCCGACGCCAACGGCGCGGCCGAGCTCCTCGATACGGGCCCGGGCGAAACCGGCCACCTGCCAGGCATCTCCGGTCCACGACCGGGGCGGTACGGTGCGCGGCCGCCGTACGCCGACGGTGCGCGCGTCGGCGATCTGGTCGAAGATGCCTGCCCCGATGGCGACCGCGCGCATACCGTCGGCCAGCGCGTGGTGGAGCTTGACCAGTACCGCGAACGGCCCTTCGTTGCCGTCGTCCGCGCCCGTGAGGAGATACATCTCCCAGGGCGGCAGGCCGCGCTCGAGGGGCCGCTCCATCAGCTCGGCGGCGACGGCGGTGGCCTCGGCGGCGAAGTCGCCCCCGGGGAGGCGGACGTGGTGCACATGCCGTCGCACGTCGAAGTCCGTGGCCATGGCCCAGGCGGCGCCGCCGACGGGGAGCAGAACGTCACGCACCCGCATCCGCAGCCGGGGGATCGCCGCGGCACGACCGGCGAGCAGGTCGAGGAGGCGGTCGCCGCCCCGCGCGCCCGGCCCGGCGGCTGCCGTGGCCACGGCAGCGGGAGCGAAGAATGCCAGGGCGCCGAGATGCATCGGATGACCGGCGGACTCAAGGTGCCAGAACGCCAGGTCGAGAGGTGCGAGGAGCTCGCTGCTCAATGGTTCCTCATGTCCTAGAAGGCCAGGTGTGCGAAGTCAATCGCCTGCGGTCGGTTACGGTCAAGTACGATCAGTTCACGGACAGTTAACAACTGGTAATAATCAAGACTTCGGCCTCTCCGGAATCATGAACTCGCACCACACGCATTTGCCGCTTCCTCGCGATTCCACGCCCCACGCCTCAGCCAGCCGGTCCACCAGCATCAGACCGCGCCCGGACACACCCGACTCCCCCGCGTCGCGCCGGCGCGGCAGCGCACTGGAGCGGTCCTCGACCTCCACCCGCAGCCGACGCTCCACCCCGGACAGCACGCGGATGGTGACGATCGCCCCGCCGTCGGTGTGCATCAGCGCATTGGTGATCATCTCGTCGGCGGCCAGCTCGATCTCGTCCGACCGCTCGCGCGCCCCCCAGGCCCCGGTAGCCGCCCGGATCATGTGCCGGGCCGAGCGCAGCGCCTCGGGGTCGTTCTGCGCGACATGCTGCTGCAGTCGGCCCCCGGTCTGCGGGGTGTACGCGCCCTTGCGGCGGAGCAGCAGGATCGCCACATCGTCGTCGCCGCTCCGCTCGTCGACCACATCGCACAGCTGGTCGCCCAGCAGCTGCAGATCGCGCGGGCCGCCGCGCACCAGCGCGGTCAGCATCTGCATTCCGTCGTCGAGGTCGGCGCCGGGCACCTCGACCAGCCCGTCCGTGTAGAAGAGCAGGGTCTGTCCGGGGTCCAACTCGACGGTGGTGACCGGGTATTCGAGCCGGCCGAACTCCGCGGAGAGCCCCAGCGGCAGCCCGCCCTCCACCGGCAGCCGACGGGTGCCGCCGTCGTTGTCCCGGACCAACGGGTCCACATGCCCCGCGCGCACCAGTTGCATCACACCGGTGGTCAGATCGACCTCCGCGTACATACAGGTCGCGAACCGCTCGGTGTCGAGTTCATGGAGGAAGACGGAGGCGCGCGCCATCACGGTGGCCGGAGTGTGCCCCTCGGCGGCGTACGCCCGCAGCACGATGCGCAGCTGCCCCATCACCGCGGCCGCGTGTGTGTCATGGCCCTGCACGTCGCCGATGACCGCGCCGACCCGCCCGCCGGGCAGCGCGATGACGTCGTACCAGTCGCCGCCGATGTCCCTGCCCAGCCGCGCGGAGCGGTAGCGCACAGCGATCTGCGCCCCGGGCACGGCGGGGATCCGGCGCGGCAGCATGGCCTGCTGCAGACCCTGGGCGAGATCGTGCTCCTGGTCGTAGAGCACGGCACGCTGCAGGCTCTGCGCGATGCTGCTGCCGAGCGCGACCAGCACATTGCGCTCCTCGGAGCTGAAGCCGGTCCTGTCGCCGTAGAGGAGACCGAGGGCTCCGATGGGGCGGCCCTGCGCGATCAGCGGCAGATAGACGGCGGAGTTGATGCCGAGCCCTTCGATATGCGGCCACAGCCGCGGATAGGAGTCGGCGAAGTCCCGTTTGGACTCGATGAAGCGGGGCGTGAGCGTACGGACGACCTCGCTCATCGGGTACTCGTCGTCGACCCGCGTGTAGCGGGTGCCTGGCACGAAGGAGCCCTCGGGACCGTCGGCGACCAGATGGATCCGCCCGCCCGACTCCAGCAGCCCCATGACCAGGCTTGTCGCGCCGAAGTGCTCCAGACCGTGCGAGTCCCTGAGTACGTCGATGACTTCCTGCACGGTCCTGGCGTGGGCGAGGGCGGCTGTGGTGCTCTCGACGACGCTGGTCTGCCGACGCCGCTCCGCATCCACTTCGAGGCGTGCGGAGGAGTCGGCGAGCTCCTCGGTGGCGTCGCGGACGATGCCGATGATCCGCAGCGGCCGGCCCGCGCTGTCGCGCCGGATGAAGCCCTGGGTGTGGGTCCAGCGCAGGCTGCCGTCGCGGCAGCGGATGCGGAAGTACGCGCCGTAGTGCTGACTGCCGCTCTTGAGCGCCCGCGACACCAGGGCGTCGAGCCGGCTGGCCTCGTCCGTCGGCACCCGGAGCTTCAGGCTCCCCGGGTGGCCGTCGAACTCACCGGGGCGCAGGTCGAACACTTCGTGTCCGGCCGGGTCCAGGTTCATCAGCCCGCTGGCCAGGTCCCAGTCGAAGCTGCCCATGCGGTTGAGGTTCAAGCTCAGTTCCGGTTGGGCCGGCCAGTCGTCGGGAAGCGACGGGGCACCCGCTGCCCGATCAACCATGGGGCCACTCTGCCATCATTTGTCGGATTCTTCGACCGGTTCGGACGATCAGCTCAGCCCTGGAACGTGTCCGGCTCCGTCGACTCCGCGGAGGAGGTGAGGAGCTCCGTCGGGGCGGGCGGGAGCTCGTCCGTCACGGGCACATCCGGGGCTACGTCCGCGGCGACAGCGGGGTCAATGGCCGGGTCGATGGCCGGGTCGAGGAACGGGTCGATGAACGGGTCGATGGACGGATCGATGGACGGATCGATCGACGGGTCCACCTGCGGCTGCCCGGGCCCCGTCAGGGTCGGCGTGGGGCAGCCGGGCTCGAGCGGACTGGATACCGGCTCCTCACCCGGCTCGAGGGTGGCCGGTGCCGGGCAGTCCGGGATCGAAGGATCGCCGCTGCCCTGCGTGTCATCGCCCGGCCCGGCCGGGTCGCCCGGCTGGGCCTGGTCACTCGGTGCCGCCGGCGCGCTCGGCCCGGTCGGGTTGACCGGCTGAGCCTGGCCACTCGGCTGCCCTTGGCCACTCGGTGCCGCCGGCGCGCTCGGCCCGGTCAGTTCGGTGGACTGCGGGTTCGCGAAGACATCGTCCGGATGCACGGGCGGGAGCACAGCGGGTTTCCTGTCCTCTTCGCCGTCGGTCCCCACCCTCCGCTCGATCCAGCTGTTGTTGCGGACACTGACGATCACAAGGTTGTTGATCACCGTGGCGGTCGGCTTGATGACGATGACCTGCTCGGGCCGGTAGCCCGCCCAGGCCCGGCCCTTGTGCACGAGGGCGCCCTTGACGGCGACCGGTGGCTTCAGCGGGTTTCCGCCGACGCACCGGACGCGCGGCGCGCCGTACTGGTCCACCAGAACGGCCGTGCCCGCCTGCAGCACGGACTGATAGGTGGTGGTGGAGCCGTCACGGAACCCATGGCCGGTCACCCGGGTGTCGGCGCGCAGGATGACGGAGGTCAGGCCGCGCAGGAGGTTCGGGACGTCCGTCTGAGCGACCCCCATGCCCTGCGCGAACGCACGCGACTTGACCCGGTCGCGGCTGAGGAGGGTGACCTGCTGCCCCACGTCGCAACTGCCGATGGCCTCGGTGCCGCCGTAGAGACCGGGCGTCGAACCCAGGAACGTGCTCATCGCCGGGCCCGTGCCGGCCCGGTTGCCCGGCACGCTCGACCGGGGCGGCGGAGGCGGCAGAGGCGGCTTCATATTTCTGGCTGTCGATGCCGTGTACGGGTCCGGACCCTGGGCTGCGACCGGCTGGAGGAGGACCTCCCGCGAGTCGGCACCCGAGCCCGCGCCCGAAGAAGCCGCGTCGCCGGCGCCGCCGCAACCGGCGGCGAGAAGCGCGACGGACAGCGCGGCGACGGCCGCGTACCAACGACGAATTGGTGAACGCACAAAAGTCTCCCGCCTCTTCACCCTGAAATGTTCCTCAAGTTCTGCCGGATTCCCGCCACCCTCGCGACTTGAACGCGTTCAAGTAAGGGGATAGTCTCGGCCGAAATAAACTGAACACGTTCAAGTCCAGGGGGGGTACGTGATGTTCGTACTGGTCAACCTGATCGTGATGCTCGGGATGCTGGTGGTGGTGCCCGCTGGAGTCCGCCTCATCGACGGCGCCGAGCTCACGTCCATTCGGCGGACATGGCTCCTGTTCGCTGTTCCGGGAGGGGTCGCTCTGTGGCTGCCGCGCTCGACCGCAGCCACGGCACTCGCGGCCGTGTACGCGCTCGGCACACTGGCCCTCGCTCTGCACGCGCCGCGACGGCTGATCCGTACGCGCTCGCTCGCACCCGCCGAGATCGCGGTGCTCACCGCGCTGGTGACACCAGCGGTTGCCGGCCTGGCACTGGTCGCCGAGCGCTCGGGACACTCGCTCTTCGGCTTCAGCCTGCCGATCCTGGCGCTGACCGTGCCTCACTTCCACTTCGCCGGGTTCGCCGCCGCGCTGGTCGCGGGCCTGGTCTGCCGGGCTGCAGCGGGGCCGGCCGGACGCTTCGCCGCGCTGAGCGTGCCGCTGGGCACCCTGCTGGTCCTCGGCGGCTACTTCCTCGACGACTGGGCCGAGCTGCTGGGGGCACTCGTACTGACCGCCGGTATGTGGGCCGTGGCTCTGCTGACGTGGCGGGATGTCCGGACCGGCGGTCGGGACCGTTTCACCCGCACACTGCTGGCCGTCTCGGCCGCCGTACTGGTGGCCACGATGCTGCTCGCCCTGAGCTGGGCGCTCGGCGAGGCCACCGGACTGCCCCACCCCACTCTGACCTGGATGGCCGCCACCCACGGCCTCGGCAACGCCCTGGGCTTCGCACTCTGCTCGGTGCTGGCCTGGCGACGACTCAAGGAGACACCCGCATGAAAAGCGTCCGCAGGCAGACCGGCCGCACGCTCAACTACCCGGAGACCGGCGCCACCCGGCTCGGCCCGCTGCCCGACGGCTACCACCACCTCCACCACACCACCCGGATCGGCCGGGGCCGCGCCGCCTTCGAGGCCGCTGGCACAGCGGTCAGCACCTGGCGGATGCACCGCGGGTCGGGCGCCCAGGTGCGCACCGACGCGGTACAGGCGGAGCCGGGCGCCCGCCTCGAGGTCTCGGCCGGTGTCGGACAGCTGCGGTTCACCGCGCCGTGCGAGGTGATCTGGACCGCGTACGAGAGGAACCGGACGGGCTTCGCGTACGGGACGCTGACCGGGCACCCGGAGTGCGGCGAGGAGTCGTTCATCGTCGACATCCGGGACGACGGCTCGGTGTGGTTCACGGTGACGGCGTTCAGCCGTCCGGCGACCTGGTACACCCGGCTCGCGGGTCCGCTGGTTCCTGTACTGCAGAAGGCTTACGCCAGGCGGCTCAGTCACACACTGCGGCGGCTCGCCGCTCCCTGATACTGGAGGTAATGGAGTGGTTCAGCGACAGTGACTACTGGCTGAGCCGGCTGGTCTTCCAGCGGGCTCTGGCCGGCGTGTATCTGATCGCCTTTCTCACCGCCGCCCTGCAGTTCCGGGCGCTGATCGGCGAGCGGGGCATGCTGCCGGTGCCCGAGTACGTACGAGGGATACCGCTGCGCCGCGCGCCGAGCCTCTTCCAACTGCACTACTCCGACCGTTTCTTCGCCTTCTGCGCCTGGGCCGGCTGTCTGCTCTCCGCGGCCCTGGTCGCGGGCGCCGCCGACCGGATCCCGCTGGGGGCCGCGATGGTGTGGTGGGCGCTGCTGTGGGTGCTGTATCTGTCCATCGTCAATGTCGGACAGACCTGGTACAGCTTCGGCTGGGAGTCACTGCTGCTCGAGACGGGCTTCCTCGCCGTCTTCCTCGGCAACGACCGCACAGCCCCGCCCGTGCTGGTGCTGTGGCTGCTTCGCTGGGTGCTGTTCCGGGTGGAATTCGGCGCGGGGCTGATCAAAATCCGCGGCGACGAGTGCTGGCGCAACCTCACCTGCCTCTACTACCACCACGAGACCCAGCCGATGCCGGGGCCGTTGAGTTGGTTCTTCCACCATCTGCCGAAACCCTTCCACCGGGTCGAGGTGGCCGCCAACCATGTGACCCAGCTCGTGGTTCCCATCCTGCTGTTCACACCGCAGCCCGTCGCGAGCGTCGCGGCGGGCCTGATTGTGCTGACCCAGCTGTGGCTGGTGCTCTCCGGCAACTTCGCCTGGCTGAACTGGATAACGATCACTCTCGCGCTGTCCGCCGTGGACGGTTCGTTGCTCGCGGATCCGCCCGCGCTGCCCGCGCCGCCGCTCTGGTACGAGATCGTCGCGATCGCCGTAACCGTCCTGCTCCTTGGCCTCAGTTACCGCCCGGCGCGCAATCTGCTCTCCAAGCGGCAGTCGATGAACCGCTCCTACGACCCGCTCCATCTGGTCAACGCCTACGGCGCGTTCGGCACGGTCGGCCGGGTGCGCCATGAGGTGGTGATGGAAGGCACCGAGGAGACGGTGCTCCACCAGGGCACGGTGTGGCGGGAGTACGGCTTCAAGGGCAAGCCGGGTGACGTACGCCGGATGCCGCGCCAGTTCGCCCCGTACCATCTGCGGCTCGACTGGCTGATGTGGTTCGCAGCGCTCTCCCCCGCCTATGCGCGCTCCTGGTTCGGGCCTTTCGTGGAACGGCTGCTGGACGGCGACCGGGACACGCTGCGGCTGCTGGGGCACAATCCGTTCCCGGACGCCCCGCCCGCGTACGTCCGCGCCAGGGTGTACCGCTACCGGTACACGACCTGGCGCGAACTGCGGGCCACCGGCGCCTGGTGGCACCGGAGCTATGTACGCGAGTACCTCAGACCGACCAGGCTATTTTGAACACCCAGGCGTGCTTGCCGGCCAGGCGGGCCGCGGCGGGCACGTCGATCACCAACTTTCCGCCGGTCGTACGCCAGCTCAGCGGCCGGCCGTGGCCGAGCATCGTCACCTTGTCGCCGGGCTTGACGGGCACCGGCGCCTCGACGGTGGGCGATGACGACCTGGTGCGGATCCTTCTGTCCGGCCGGGTTGTAGCGGTACGGGGCGGTGAGCGCGCCGCTGCCCGAGTACCAGTCGGGGCCACCGAGCGCCGCGGTCTGCGTGGTGCCGTCCGCGTAGTGCACGGTCGCCTTGCCGGAGGCAGCTCCGTAACTTCCGGCCACCAGGAACAGACCGGAGAGATACCGGCCCTTGGGGAGTTCGATGCGCTGTCCGAGAGCGACGATGTTGTTCTTGGTGCCCGCAGTGGCAGCGGGGAGGAGATAGGCGATGCCGTCGATCTCCAGCTGTCCGGCGGGGAGTTCCTCGCCGGGGAAGGTGTAGCCGGAGCCGTCGAAGTTGCCACCGCGGGCGTCCGCGGTGTCGGTGCCGTCGTTGTCGAACCAGCGGTCGAGCGGTACAGGCACGGCGGCGGGGGCGGTGCCCCAGTCACCGCCCCAGTCACCGCCCGAGTCACCGTGCTGCTCGGGTGCTGCCGCTCGCGGGCTCGCATCGGCCGTGGCCGGGTGTACAAGGGCGGCGCCGACTGCCGCCCCCGCCGTCATTCCGAGTACATGGCGTCTGGGAAGTTCGGTCATGAGGTCCGATGATTGAAGCGTGACGGAGACCTGTCAATGCTCTTCACCGGGCAGAGGGCAACTTTCTCACCACAACCATCGGATGAATCACCGTGACCTGCGGGAAGGGCTGACGCGACAGTCGTGGGCCTCAGCGGATCTCCAGCGCCACTCACTCCGCCTCAGCCTGACGTTCGTACGCGCCGATGTTCGTACGCGCTGACCGTTCGTACCCCCTGCCGATGTGGCCAGGGGGTACGCGGCAAAGCGATCCGCTCAGTCGATGCCGGGCAGGATATGCGGCTCCGCGAGGTCTTCCTCGTAGCCGGCCAGCCGGATCGGTGCTGATCGGGCCCAGACTTCAAGGCTGCCGAGTTCTTCGGGCCGACCGGCCCGCTCGCCGCCTCGTTCGGGCGGTCGCTCTTCATGCTTCGTCACTTCTGTTGTCACCGCGCACTCCTCTGTGTCGCGTAACTGGGACAAGGGCAGTTCGGTCGCGGTGGCGCCGTCACTCGGGCGGGACCGCGGCCTGGTTGCAGACTTGTCCCAGGACGGCCAAGGGGTTTTCGTGGATCCCTTGGTGGCGTCCGTTCACCCCAGAGTAACCAAATGAGCGCGAGCCCGCTCGATGGGGCCTGTACATCGACTCAATTCCGGCCAACGGTCTGTCCCTGTCCGGGGCTTCATGGGATCGTACGCAGATGACTTCCGGGCGCGCACCACGCAGCCTCGAGGGCAGGACAGCCCTGGTGACCGGGGCTTCCCGGGGAATCGGCTTCGCCATCGCCCAGGCGCTGGCGGAGGCGGGAGCCGATGTCGTGGTCACCGCACGCGATCCGGACGGTGTGCGCACGGCCGTGGCGGAGCTGCGCGGCGCGGGTGCGCGGGCGGTCGGCTGCACCGGCAGCGTCGCCGATCCGGCCCATCTGGATCAGTGCACGGAGCTCGCGGTACGGGAGTTCGGACGCCTCGACATTCTGGTCAACAACGCTGCCACCAACGCGCCTTACGGTCCGCTGATGAAGGTCGATCCGGACGAGTGGCGGCAGACGTTCGTGGTGAATGTGGAGGCGGCGCTGCGACTGGTGCAGCTCGCCTGGCGGGCCTGGATGCGCAAGCACGGCGGGGCCGTGGTCAACATCTGCACCGAGGGCACGCATGGGGTGGGCCCGCAGGTCGGCGCCTACGGCACGAGCAAGGCGGCGCTGCTGCACCTCACACGTCAGCTCGCCGGCGAACTGGCCCCGGCCGTACGGGTGAACGCCGTCTCACCGGGGCTCGTACGCACCGAGATGGCGCGCTTCGTCTGGGAGGGCGCCGAGCGGCGAATCGCCGAAGGCCTGCCGCTCGGCCGGATCGGCGAGCCCGGCGACGTGGCGCGCGCGGTGCTCTGGCTCGTCTCCGACGCGGCCGAATGGGTGACGGGGGCCGATCTGCTGGTCGACGGCGGCACGAGAGTGCGCGCGGCGGCGGGCACCGGCTCGTACGCCGTCCACGAGCAGCTGCGGGCTACCAGTTCGCCGGAGCGTAGTCCTTGAGGAAGCAGCCGTAGAGCTCCTCGCCGTCCTCGCCACGCACGATCGGGTCGTAGACGCGAGCGGCGCCGTCGACCAGGTCGAGCGGGGCGTGAAAGCCCTCGTCGGCGAGGCGCATCTTGTCGGGGTGCGGGCGCTCGTCGGTGATCCAGCCGGTGTCGACGGCGGTCATCAGGATGCCGTCGGACTCGAACATCTCCTGGGCGCTGGTGCGGGTGAGCATGTTCAGCGCGGCCTTGGCCATGTTGGTGTGCGGGTGGCCCGCGCCCTTGTAGCCCCGGCTGAAGACGCCCTCCATGGCGGAGACGTTCACCACGTAGGTGCGCTTGGCCTCAGCGGCTGCCATCGCCGGGCGGAGCCGGCTGATCAGGATGAACGGCGCGGTGGAGTTGCAGAGCTGGACCTCGAGCAGCTCGACCGGCTCGACCTCCGAGACCGTCTGGACCCAGCTGTTGGTGTCGTGCAGATCGGGAACCAGACCACCGGCGTCGATGGCTGTGCCCGCCTCGATCCTGGCGAGCGAGGCGGAGCCGGTGACCAGTGCCAGGTCGGTGACGTCCTGGGCGGTCAGGGCCTCACCGCGGCCGACGGGCAGCGCGGCCTGGGCGCCGCTGCCGAAGGCGCCGATGACGTGGGAGCTGGGCAGCTCACCCGCGGGCAGCGGCGCGGACTCGGCGGCGAGGAGTTCGCTGTAAGCCTGCGGGGAGCGGCGTACCGTCTGCGCGGCGTTGTTGATCAGGATGTCCAGCGGGCCCTCGGCGGCCACCGAGTCGGCGAGCGCGACGACCTGCGCCGGGTCACGGAGATCGATGCCGACGATCTTGAGGCGGTGGATCCACTCGTCACGGTCCGGCATCGCCTTGAAGCGGCGGATGGCGTCGCCGGGGAAGCGGGTGGTGATGGTGGTGTGGGCGCCGTCGCGGAGCAGCCGCAGCGCGATGTACATGCCGATCTTGGCCCGGCCGCCGGTGAGGAGGGCGCGCTTGCCGCTGAGGTCGGTGCGGGCGTCGCGGCGGGCGCGGTTCTCGGCCGCGCACTTCTGGCACAGCTGGTGGTAGAAGGCGTCGACCTCTACGTAGCGGCTCTTGCAGATGTAGCAGGACCGGGGACGCTGGAGTATGCCCGCGATCTCGCCGGTGACCGACGAGGACGGCAGCAGGCCCTCCGTCTCGTCGTCGATCCGTTCGGCGGAGCCGGTCGCGGTGGCCTCGGTGACGGCCTTGTCGTGGGCGGTCTTGGCGGCCCGGCGGTCCTGGCGGCGGCGCTGCTTCACGGTCCGGTAGATGCCGGCCGTGGCCCGGCGTACCGTGATCGCGTCCGGGTGGTCGACATCCAGCTTGTCGAGCTGGTCGAGCACGCTCAGGCAGACGGCCAACCGCTCCGGGTCGATGCCCGGACCGAACACCGGGCTGTCCTCTGTCACCGTCATCGCTTTTGCCGTTCCTCGATCACTCGTACGCCGTAGCGCCCACGCAGCAGTTTCAAAAGCGCCACTTTACTGAGTGATGAGGTGTGGGCAAAATGCCGGGATCCGCACCGGTCCTGGCACGGCGAGGGGCCCGGCCGGGATCCGCACGGCCGGGCCCTTCTCCCCTGTCACGCAAAGAGGCCGGTGAGCCAAATGCGCCAGGCGTCCTCGTTCTTCTTGGCGTCAGCGCCACTGGCGAAGTCGTGCACGCTGACCCCGACCGGCGCTCCGAAGTGGTTCCGGCCGAAGACGCGGTACATGGCCTCGTCCGTGCGCAGCCCGATGAAGTACGGGTTACGGAAGTCGACGACCGCGTCGACCGGACCGGCGCCGGGCACCTCGACGCGCACCGTGGCCCCCTGGGCCGCGTCGTCCGGCAGTCCGAGCCCGCGGCTGACGACCTCGAGCCCGCCCGGGGCGTTGGAGGCGGCGGGAGCCTCGAGGGTCGCGAAGGTGGCGGTGCGGCCCGTGAAGTGCTTGAGGTACTGCTGCAGGGTGTGCAGATAGAAGTCGGTGTGCTTGTTGGCACCGTCGTACTGGTTGTCCCAGTCGTCGACGAAGATGCCGCTGTGCACATAGCGCACCCAGGAGCCGCCGCCCTCGCGCTCTTCGATGACATGCTCGAGCTGGTTGAAGGACTGCTGCGGCACGTCCTCCGGGCTCTCGGTGCGGCCGGTCAGATGCCGTGGCGGGTCCCATGCGGTGACGGTGCCGCCGAACGGCGCGGCGCCGCCCTCCCTCGGCTCGTACTCCATGGGCCACAGCCACCCGCCCGTGCCGGTGGTGATCGCGTCCCACACCTGCTCGGGACTGGCTTCGACCTCGAACTCGCGGACGATCTCGAATTCCTTGGACATGATGACTCCTGATATTCAGGCGCTCCTGGGCGCGTAGATCACGTGGTGGACGCCCGAGCCGAACGTCGTGGACCGGACGACCTCGAGCGGGGTCTTGGCGAGCCCCTCCTGGAAGGGGCGTCGCTTGCCGCTGCCGACGACGGGGCCGATGAGAAGCTTCCTCATGACGACTCCTCGATGGCCCTGGTGGCAGGGGGATCGGGCTTGACGGTGGGGTGGAGCGCGACGACGATCCGGTGCTCGCGGCCGCCCTCGGCGTTCTCGTCGTGGTACTTGGCGATCAGGGCGCCGACGCCGTGCGTCAGTTCCTCGACGAACGCGGCCCGGTCGGCGGCCGATGCGAAGCGGACCTCGCCGTCCAGCGCATAGGTCGCGAGCCGCTTGCGGGCCTTGGTGGCCCCGGTGATCAGGGTGCCGACATCACGTACGAGACGCGCGGCGACGGCGAGCATCCAGCGCGCCGAGAGCTGGTCGCGGAAGCGGGCCGGGTCCGGCTGCACCGCGGCCAGGGCGAGCGGCGAGATCACATACGAGGCCGCCGTGGCCCGCATCAGCCGCTCGGTGACATTGCCCTTCCTGCGCTCGCCGGCCAGCTCGACCAGGCCGTGCCGCTCCAGCGCCTTGAGGTGGTAGTTCACCTTCTGGCGGGGCAGTCCGACACGGCCCGCGAGCATGGCCGCCGACGCGGGCCCGGTGGCGAGCTCGGCGAGCAGCCGGGAACGCATGGGGTCCAGCGATACGGCGGCAGCCGCCGAGTCCTCGATCACGGTCACGTCCAACATGGCTCCACCCTCTCACCGACAAATAAATTTGTCCAGACAGAATCACTTGTCGGCCGAGGGGATTGCGGAATCCGTTCGTCCGCTCGGAGGCGCGGCCGCTGGTGCCGTGCGGAGCGTGTGGGCCCAGCGGGAAAGCCGGCGACCGGCCGTGCCCGCAGAGCGCGGCCGCCGCGCAACGTTGGCTGAATCCAGCGAGTCGCGCCCCAGAATCTTCAGTGGTCCAGACCCTTGGAGGTCACCCGGCGCCCGGCAACCGCTTTCGGACGTTCCGACCTGGATGCCCGATCGCGGGCCGGAAGCGGTCCGCCTTTTCGCAGGGCGCGAAAGGCGGTGATTCCCCGACCATCCCGGCAGCCGCTTCGCATCCACTTTGCGCCAGGTTTCACAATGCCCACACAGATCCCCCAAAAGGCACCTCACTATGTGATCCGACAGAGAGCGGGACACGCGGGGCGTCGCCGGGACACGTCGACCACCGCAGGGGGGCAAGGGCATACCGGGCCATGTCCGGCATGCCCTTCAGGGGAGGAACACATACATGGGGCGCACCGTCCGCACGGCTGCCTTGTCCACTACGAGCGCACTTCTGCTGGCGCTCGCCGCGCCTGCCACCGGGGCCGTCGCGGCACCGGTGCCGCGTATCGATCTGAAGGTGCTGGTGGTGGACGACGGGGGTCCCGCCACCGCAGCCATCGCCGCCGAACTCGACGGCTCAGGAACGCCGTACACCCTGCTCGATCTTTCCGGGACGAACCGGCCGGTGATCGACGCGGGCTTCCTCGCCGACACCGTGGACGGGCGTCCACGCGCCAAGTACCAGGCCGTGGTGCTGCCCAGCGACAGTCCCGCCGGAGTGGGCGCCGCCGAGCTGGCGGCGCTGGCCTCGTACGAGCAGAGTTTCGCGATCCCGCAGGTCGACGCGTACACCTACGCCCGTCCCGAGGTCGGTCTGGACTACCCGGTCAACGGCGGGTACAGCGGCTCGCTGGACGGTGCGCGGGCCGAGGTGACGGCCGCCGGCAAGGCCGGTCCCTTCGGCTATCTCGACGGGCCCGTGCCCTTCGAGAACAACTCCCCTTCTGTGGGCGAGAGTTACGCACATGTCGCCAGGCCCGCAGCGGGCGCGGACTTCACCAGCTACGTCGAGGCACCGCTGCCCGGCTCGCAGCAGCGCGGTTCGATCGTCGGCGAGTACCGCCACGACGGCCGTCGCGAGCTCGTCGTCACGTTCGTCTACAACCAGTACCAGCAGCAGTTCCGGCTGCTGGCCCGCGGCATCGTGAACTGGCTGACGCAGGGCGTCATGATCGGCGCGGCCCGCAACTACTTCGCCGTCCATGTCGACGATGTCTTCGCCGCCGACGACCGCTGGGACAGCGTGCTCAACTGCACGCCCGGCGACGTGGACTGCCCCCCGGGCCAGGGCGGCGAGCCGGACCCGATCAGGATGACGGCCGCGGACGCGCAGTACGCGGCCCAGTGGTCCGCCACCAAGGGCTTCACACTGGACATGGTCTTCAACGGCGGCGGCAGCGAGCTGTTCAAGGAGGAGAACGCCGGCAGCGACCCGCTCGCACAGCAGCTCACCGCCGACAGAAACGCCTACCGCTGGGTGAACCACACCTACAACCACCCCTTCCTCGGCTGCGTCCAGAACGTCACCGTCGTCCCCTGGGTGTGCACCAGGAACGCCGACGGCAGTACGCAGTACGTCAGCCAGGCCGAGATCTCCGCGCAGATCGGCGACAACCGGGCCTGGGGCCAGCGCGCCGGACTCCCGCTGCAGACGGACGAGTTGATCACCGGTGAGCACTCCGGAATGAAGATCCTGCCGCAGCAGCCGGACGACAGCCCGAACCTCGCGCCCGCACTCGTCGCCAACTCCGTCGGCTGGCTCGGTTCCGACAACTCCCGCGACCCCGCCCAGCGCCAGGTCGGCCCCGCCCGCACGGTGCCCCGCTATCCCATGAACGTCTTCTACAACGCGGGCCACACCCGCGAGCAGATCGACGAGTACAACTGGATCTACACCAGGGCCTCCGACGGCGGCAGCGGCATCTGTGAGACCGCGGCCAACTCCACGTGCCTGGAGGAGCCGCTCGACACGGGCACCGGATACGCGTCCTACGTGGTCCCGCTGGAGGCCCGCATCGGCCTCGGCCACGTCCTCGCCAACGACCCGCGGCCGCACTACATCCACCAGTCCAACCTGGCCGAGGACCGTATCGCCTACCCGGTGCTGAACCGCATCCTCGACGACTACGCGGCGCTGTACGCCGACAACACCCCACTGGTCAATCTGCGCCACCGCGACATCGGCGCGGAGCTGCGCGACCGTGCCGCCTGGAACACCGCCGTCAAGGCGGGCCAGGTGACCGCGTACCGCATCGGCGACGCCGTCACGGTGCAGGCTCCCAGTGGGGTACGGGTCACCGCCACGATGCCGGCCGGCACCCGGCAGAACCAGTTCCTGGGCACCACCGGCTTCGGCAGCCCGTACGCCGGTTCGGTCTCCGGCTGGGTCGCGCCCGGACTGCTCCAGGACCGGGTGAGCCTCTCCCTGCCCGCCGCCGCGACGCCCGCCGCCCGTACCGCGAAGACGCCGAAGGCCACGCCGGTCCCGCCGGCCGCACCACGGCTGCCGCTTCCGTCGGGTGTGCGCCAGCGCGTTCCGTACGGCGTGACGGGCTGACAACCGCAGCACCAGCCACAGACGAACTTCTCGCGGTCCCGGGGCCCAGCCCTGCCCCGGGCACCGCGGCATCCACGCGCCCCTGCCTGCCCGACGGGCGAGGCGCCCCTTCCCTTCTCGCACCCAGGGGAGCAGTTCCACATGGCCGAGCCACTTCGCGCGCCGCGGTCCGGCGCGCATCTGGTCACCCTCCTCACCGAAGGCACCTATCCACACAGCCACGGCGGCGTGAGCGTGTGGTGCGACCAACTCGTCGGCGGAATGGCCGACTTCGACTTCCAGGTCATCGCGGTGACCGGCACCGGGCGGGAGACCCTCGCCTGGGAGCTGCCCGCACATGTCTCGCCGCCCGTCTCCGTCCCCATGTGGGGGCCCGACCCGACCGGAGCCGCGCCGCGCGGCCGAAGGCTGCGGCTGCTGATGGCCGCGTACGAGAAGTTCCTGACCTCGCTCCTCGACCCGGCGGCCGAGGCGCACTTCGGACCCGCTCTGTACGAACTGGCCCGCTCGGCCCGTGACGGTGTGCTCGCACCCGCACTGCGCACCGACCAGGCCGTGCGCACCCTGGTGGGCGTCTGGAACCGGCCCGACCTGCCGGTGTACGCCTCCCGGCCCACACTGCACGACGCGCTGACCGCCACCGACCTGCTGGAACACGCACTGCGGCCACTGGCGGCAGCGCCACCGCAGCACGGCGTCGCCCACGCGGTCAGCGGCGGCATCGCGGTCCTGCCGGGGCTGGCGGGCAGGCAGCTGTACGGCGTACCGCTGCTGCTCACCGAGCACGGCGTCTATCTGCGCGAGCGCTATCTCGGCTACCGCACCGGCCCCTATCGCTGGCCGGTGAAGGCGCTGCTGCTCGGCTTCTTCCGGCTGCTCGCCGAGGAGACGTACCGCGTGGCCGCGCTGGTCACGCCCGGCAACCGCTACAACCGCCTCTGGGAGGAGCGCGGTGGCGCCGACCCGCAGCTCATCCGAACCGTCTACAACGGCGTCGACCCTGCGGCCTTCCCGCCCGCCGGACCCGAACCGGACGCGCCCACACTCAGCTGGGCCGGCCGCGTCGACCCGATCAAGGATCTTCAGACGCTGATCCGGGCCTTCGCGCTCGTACGGAAGGAGATACCCGAGGCGCAGCTGCGGCTCTTCGGTGGCACACCGCGCGGCGGCGAGGCGTACCGGGAGCGCTGCGAGGCGCTCGCCGCCGAGCTCGGACACGGCGATGCCGTCACCTTCGAAGGACGAGTGGAGGACATACGCGACGCCTACGCGGCGGGCAATGTCGTGATGCTCTCGAGCATCAGCGAGGGCTTTCCGTTCACGCTGATCGAGGCCATGTCCTGCGGGCGCGCCACCGTCTCCACCGACGTCGGCGGAGTGCGCGAGGCCGTCGGCGACAGCGGTCTTGTCGTACCGCCACGGGAGCCGGAGGCGATGGCCCGCGCGGCACTGGAGCTGCTGCGCGATCCGCAGCGCCGCGGCGCGATGGGCGAGGCGGCGCGGCTGCGGGTGATCGAGCAGTTCACGCTCCGGCAGACCGTCGACACCTTCCGCTCCATCTATCTCGAACTCGCCCTGGGCACCGCCGAATCGGCGAGCGGATCCACGGCGTCCCAGCAGACCGTCGGGGTACTCGCATGAGCGGCCCGCTACGCCTGGTGCCGGGCGAAGGCGACACCCTGCCGGCCGTACCCAGGCCGCGCAGCAGGACCCGCGCCCGGCCCAGCTGGGCGGCGGACCCGATCGACGAGCTGGCCGAGCGCCTGGTCGAGCAGGTCGCGGTCGCCGTCCACCCGTACGAAGTGGCCGCGCTGCTCGAATCGGACGGCCTGACGGGGGATCAGATCAGCGAACGCTACGCGCGTCCGGATCTGTTCACGCTCGCCGAGGACCTCTACGCACGGGTGCCGCGCCACTACCCGGAGCCGCCGCCCGCACCCGACCCCTGGCGGCCCGACCATCTGCGCTGTGCGCTGCGCGGTCTGGTCTTCGCACTGCCCGGGCTCGCGTATGTACTCGGCGCCGGGCTGTGGCACGGCACGGCGGACGTCTCCGGGCTGATCGCCGCCGCGCTGGCGGCCTGGGCCTGGAACCAGGCGCTCAGCCACCGCGCGTATCTGCGGCTCGCGGCCGAGGGGCGGGCCGCCGCCGGGCGCACCCTGCGCATCGGCGGCCCGGCCGGAGCTCTGGGGGCCGCCGTCACGGGTCTGCTCGTCTCGGGCCCCGGTACCGGCGCGGCGTTCGCCGCCGGACAGTCCTGCTATCTCGCCGCGGCGAGCGTTCTGCTCGTCCTCGGCCGCGAACGCGTACTGCTGCTCACCCTGCTGCCCGTCGCGGCAGGCGCGGCGGCGGCCTCGGTGTGGCGGCTCCCGGTGCCGCTCGCGCTGGGGCTGCTGCTCGCGACGGTGACACTCGCGGTCGCGGCCGCCGGGCATGCGATCCATGAGACGCTGCGGTCGGCGCCCACCGCCGCCGGAGCCAGGCCCAAGCTGCTGCGCTCCCTGCCGTACGGACTGTTCGGGCTGGCCGCAGGAGTGCTGGCGGCGCTGGCCGGGGCCGGCGATCCACGCTCGGTCGTCGTCCTCACGCTCAGCATGGGCTTCGCCGAGTGGCTGCTGTACCGCTATCGCTCGCTCGCCGTCGCCGCACTGCGCGAGAGCACCACCTCACGAGGCTTCACCCTGCGCGCCTGCCGGGCCCTGGCGCTCTGCCTCGGCGCGTATCTGGCAGTGCTCGCGCTCGGCGCGCTGGTCGCCGGGACCGGGATCGCGCCGCTGCTCGTCCTGGGCGCCGTGCTCTGGACAGCGCTGCTGCTCCAGGCGTTCTCGGTGGCCTGGATGCCTGCCGCCGTCTGTCTCGTCGCCGCGGCCGCCGAGGCCGCGGCGCTGCCCGCGGGGCTGCCACCGGGCCCTGTCCAACTGATCTGTCGTACCGCAGCGGCGGCCGTTCTGGTCGCCGGGGCCTGTCGGCTGTTCGGCCGGCCCACCGCACACCGCTGACCGTGTTCTGACAGCACCGCACCCGACCACCGAAACAGAGGAGCAGCTTTCGTGACAACCAACGCACTTGTCGCCGTCACCGGAGCCGAGGGCTTCATCGGATCGCATCTGACCGAGACGCTCGTCGCCGCCGGCTTCCGGGTCCGCGCCATGGCCCAGTACAACTCCTTCTCCTCCTACGGATGGCTGGAGACGCTCTCTCCCGACACCCTCGACCAGGTCGAGATCGTCCTCGGGGACGTCCGCGACCCCGGCTCGGTGCATCAGCTCGCCGAGGGCGCCGAGGCCGTCTACCACCTCGCCGCACTGATCGCGATCCCGTACTCGTACCGGGCCCCGCACAGCTACGTGGACACCAATGTCACGGGCACTCTCAATGTGCTGGAGGTGGTGCGCAAGCTGGGGATCCCCCGTCTGGTGCACACCTCCACCAGCGAGACGTACGGCACCGCGCAGACCGTGCCGATCACCGAGGACCATCCCATCAACACCCAGTCCCCGTACGCCGCTTCGAAGGCCGGCGGCGACCGGCTCGCCGACAGCTACCACGCCAGCTTCGACACTCCGGTGGTCACGCTGCGCCCGTTCAACACCTTCGGGCCGCGCCAGTCGATGCGGGCGGTCATCCCGACCGTCATCGGCCAGGTCGCGGCGGGCGAACGGGTCATCACGCTCGGGGATCTGCGCCCCACACGGGACTTCCTCTACGTGAAGGACACCGCACGTGCCTTTCTCGCCGTCGGCACCGCGCCGGCCGAGGACGTCGTCGGCCAGACCTTCAACGCAGGGACCGGCGGTGAGATCTCGATCGGCGAACTCACCCGGCTCATCGGCAAGTTGATGGACGCCGATCTCGACGTACGCGAGGACGAAGAGCGCATCCGGCCGGCGGGCTCCGAGGTGATGCGGCTGGTCGCCGACGCCGCCCGGCTGCGCGCGGCCACCGGCTGGCAGCCCGAGCTCGACCTGACGGACGGGCTCGCGCACACCATCGGCTTCTTCCGCGACCCGGCGAACCTGGCCCGCTACAAGACCGGCATCTACAACGTCTGACCGCGCTCGACCACCGCGTCCGAAAGCGCCACCCAACAGAACACCGACAGTACTGACAGGGGAGTCTTCATGCACGCAGTGATCCTCGCCGGAGGCAAGGGCGTCCGCCTCCTCCCGTACACCACCGCGTTACCGAAGCCGCTGGTGCCCATCGGTGACCAACACGCGATCCTCGAGATAGTGCTGCGCCAGCTCGCCGCCGCCGGCTTCACCAGCTGCACCATCGCCATCGGCCACCTCGGACACATCATCCGCGCGTACGTCGGCAACGGCTCCCAATGGGGCCTGCGCGTCGGCTACTCCACCGAGGACAGCCCGCTCGGCACCATGGGCCCGCTGCTCACGATGATGGACCGGCTGCCCGACGAGTTCCTCGTCATGAACGGCGACATCCTCACCGACCTCGACTACGGGGACGTCATCAGGCAGCACCGGGAGTCCGACGCACCGCTCACCATCGCCACCTACGCCCGCAAGGTCGCCATCGACTTCGGGGTGCTCACCACGGAGTCGGGCAAGGTCGTCGGCTTCGCCGAGAAGCCGAGCATGGACTACCGCGTCTCCATGGGCGTGTACGGACTCAACCGGGAAACCCTCGCCGGCTACACGCCCGGTCTGCCGCTCGGCTTCGACGAGCTCGTACTGGACCTGCTCAAGGCCCAGAACCCGCCGCACGCCTACGACTTCGACGGCTACTGGCTCGACATCGGCCGCCCCGACGACTACGACCGGGCGAACGCGGAGTTCACCACCCACCGCGGTCTCCTCCTCAAGGGAGCGTGAGAGGTTCCGTGCGCATCCTCCTCCTGGGCTCCACCGGATTCCTGGGCGGGCACACCGCCGAGCAGTTGCGCGCCCTGCCGGGCGTGCGGCTGCTCGTCGGCGGGCGGTCCGCGGCAGCCGATGTGCCCTTCGACCTCACCGCCGGTCCCGGCGTCCTCGCGGACGCGCTGCACGCGGCCTCTCCCTCCGTCGTCGTCAACTGCGCGGGCGCGGTGGCCGGCAGCGCCGTACACCTCACCGACATCAATGCGCGCGGTCCGGCCGCGCTCTGCGAGGCGCTGCGGGACGCGGCACCGGGCGCCCGGCTCGTCCATCTCGGATCCGCCGCGGAGTACGGGCCGACCGCACCCGGCTCGCCCGTCGCCGAGTCGGCCGCCACCAGACCGGTGAGCCCGTACGGAGCCACCAAGCTGGCCGGTACGGTCGCCGTCAACTCCTGTGGACTCGACGCGGTCGTGCTCCGCGTCTTCAACCCCGTGGGTCCCGGCGCGCCCGCCGCGGGGCTGCCCGGACGGCTCGCCGGCGAGCTGCGGCGGGCCGGTGACGAGGGTGCCGTCCAGGTCGGCGACCTGTCCGCGCACCGTGACTTCATCGACGCACGGGACGTCGCGGACGCGGCCGTCCGCGCGGCGACGGCTGCCGGGCCGCTGCCGCCCGTACTCAACATCGGCAGCGGCCGCGCCACCGCGGTACGCGAACTGGCGGACTCACTGATGCGGGTGGCCGGCTTCCGCGGCCGCCTCGAGCAGACGGGCGACGGCTCGGCGCGTTCGACGGCCGTGTCCTGGCAGTGCGCGGACATCGCCGCGGCGCGTGCCGCGCTGGACTGGCGACCGGAACGCACCTTGGACGACTCCCTCATCGCCTTGTGGGAGTCATCGGCCCCGGCCGGGGCAGCCCGATGACCGGGGCGACGGGGCGGGTCGCGTGCTTCGATGTCCGGGCCGCAGAGAAGCGCGCACCGGCGGCGAGCATCCGGCCCGCGCCCGGCAACCACCTGCCGCACCGCGGCGATCCGGGCTCCACCGGCACGGCATCGGAGGGCCGTCACGCATGACACTCCTCGTGCCGATGTATGTCCACCCCGCCGTCAACCCCGACGCCTGGAACGTCCTCGTCGCCTCCGCACCACTCCTCTACGGCGTGGTGCTCAATATCGATGACGGACCCGGCAACGCCCCCGACCCGGCGTTCGCCGCCGCCGTCCACGCGCTGCGGGCGGCCGATGTACGGGTGCTGGGATACGCGGACACCGATTACGGGCGCCGCCCGGCCCGGGCGGTCGTGCACGACTTCGAGCGCTACCGCGACTGGTACGCCACGGACGGGTTCTTCCTCGACCAGGTCGCTCCCGACGCGGCCGGGCTGCGCCACTACCGGCGGCTGACCCGTGCCGCCCGGGCGCGCGGCGGGCAGACGGTCGCGCTCAACCCGGGCGTCCATCCCACCGCCGGCTACGCGGCGCTCGCCGATCTGCTGGTCACCTTCGAGGGCGGCTGGGACGCCTACCGGGCGGCCCCGGCCGCCCCGTCCTGGACGGCCGGTCATCCGCCGGCCCGCTTCTGTCACCTGGTGCACGGGGTGCCGGCCGGGCTCTGCGGGCTCGCCGCCCGTACCGCGGAACTCCGACGTGCCGCGGTGCACTGCGCCGTACCCGGCCACGGGCCCAACCCGTGGTCGGCCCTGCCGCCCGTTCTCCGGAAGGCCTCATGAATTGCACGACCCGGCCGCGGACCGTGATCCTCGGCCTCGCTCTTCTGCTGCTGGCAGCCTGCTCGGCCCCACCTCCGGACCCCTCCCCGGATCACCCCACTCCGGGACCGCGCTGGCTGCCGCGGCCCGGTACCGCCTGGCAGTGGCAGCTCGACGGCCCGATCGACGACCGGGTCGACGTGCCGGTCTACGACATCGACGGCTTTGAGAACGACGCGGCGACCGTCCGCCGGCTCCACCGGGCCGGCCGCAAGGTCATCTGCTACATCAACGCCGGGGCATGGGAGTCCTTCCGCCCCGACCACAGGAACTTCTCCGCCGCCGTCCTGGGCGGCCAGAACGGCTGGGAGGGCGAACGCTGGCTGGACATCCGCCGTCTCGACACCCTCCGCCCGCTGATGGCCGAGCGCATGGACATCTGCCGGTCACGCGGCTTCGACGCGGTCGAACCCGATCTACTGGACGCCTATCTCAACGAGACCGGCTTTCCGCTGACCGCCGCGCACCAGCTCGCGTACAACCGCATGATCGCGCGTCTCGCGCACGAGCGCGGCCTGTCGGTGGGGCTGAAGAACGATCTGCCTCAAGTGCCCCAGCTGGTGGGCGATTTCGATTTCGCCGTGAACGAGGAATGCGCGCAGTACGGCGACTGTGCGGCGCTGACACCTTTCGTGAAGGCCGGCAAGGCGGTCTTCCATGTCGAGTACGCGCTCCCGGTCGACAAGTTCTGCAAGCGTGCTCGCCGGCTGGGGCTCAGTTCCATGCGCAAGAAGCTCGATCTGGGGGTTTGGCGCCAGCCGTGCTGAGGGCACGGCTCGAGGAGAGTCGCTCTCCTTCAGCTCGAGGCGAGTACGGCCTGTACGGTCTTGCCGCCGCCGGGTCCGCCGCGCACGGCGAAGTGCTGCGCGAGCTGACGCACCAACGCGATGCCCCGCCCGCCCTCCTCCGTCTCCTGCGGTGAACACAACCGCGGCGGTATGGGACTGCTGTCCTCCACTTCGACGGTGACCAGTCCGGTGTCGATGTGCAGCCGGAGCCGGCAGCCGCTGCGGCCGTGCCGGGTGGCATTGGTGACGAGCTCCGAGACGACCAGGGTCACGTCTTCCACCTGGTCCCCGGACACCTCCTCGCCGCGTCCGCTGGTGAGGAAGGCGGTCGTCAGATGCCGCGCCCAGCGGGCCGATGTCTCTGCCTGTGGCAGGGTGTACGTCGCGCATGCGGCTCGCCGACGGGCTTGCCTGTGCGCACGCATGGGATCACTCCGTTCTTCACTGGGCGGTCTTCACTCGGCAGCCGGTTCAGGCCAAGAAAACCGACTGGGGCAGCCGTCGGAGGCGTCCACGCAACGACAGGCCCCTCACCCCTGTGATTCCCGGTTGGCACGATCGGCAATCAGCCGCGGGGCCTGTCTTTGGGCCGGCAAGCCTCACAGCACGCGCCGGCCCTTCCCCAGCGCGATGACTCCGTTCTTCGAGACGGTGTAGAGCTCCTGGTCGCGCTCGGGGTTGACGCCGATCGTCGCGCCGGGCGGGACATCCACGTTCTTGTCCAGGATCGAGCCACGCACCACCGCACCCCGACCGATGCGAACGTTGTCGTGGAGGACCGAGCCCTGCACCACCGCCCCCTCTGCGACGACAACGCCGGGCGAGAGCACGGACCGGGTGACCTGGCCGCGGACGACACAGCCGGGGCTGATGATCGACTCGCTCGCGATGCCCGCGCCGATGAGGCGAGCGGGCGGCAGCTGGCCGGAGTGGGTGTAGAGGGGCCAGCGCCGGTTGTCGAGGTCGAAGACCGGACGGTCCGGAATCAGATCCATATGGGCTTCGTAGTACGTGTCGATGGTGCCCACATCACGCCAGTATCCGTGCTCGCGCGTACTCTCACCGGGCACATGGTTCTCATCGAAGTCGTAGAGCTGTGCCACACCGCGCTCGGTGAGCATCGGCAGTATCGAGCCGCCCATGTCATGGACCGAGCGCTCGTCCTCGGCGTCCCGGTGGAGAGCGTCCACGAGCACCTTGGTGGAGAAGAGGTAGTTGCCCATGGAGGCGAATACCCGGCCGGGGTCGCCCGGCAGCCCCGGCGGGTCGGCGGGCTTCTCCAGGAACCGCTCGACCCGGGCGCCGTCGGAGGCGGGTGTGATGATCCCGAAGGAGGACGCTTCGGCGCGCGGCACCTTGATCCCGGCGACGGTGACACCGGCGCCGCTCTCGATGTGCCGCTGCAGCATCTGCCGCGGGTCCATCCGGTAGACGTGGTCGGCGCCGAACACCGCGATGTAGTCGGGCTGTTCGTCGTTGACGAGGTTGAGTGACTGCAGGATGGCGTCCGCACTGCCGAGATACCAGCGCCGGCCGAGCCGCTGCTGGGCCGGTACGGGTGTGACGTAGTTGCCGAGCAGACTCGACATCCGCCAGGTGGTGGTCACATGGCGGTCCAGCGAGTGCGACTTGTACTGGGTCAGTACGCAGATACGCAGGATGTCGCCGTTGACGAGGCTGGAGAGGACGAAATCGACGAGCCGGTACATGCCGCCGAAAGTCACCGCCGGTTTTGCCCGGTCGGCGGTGAGCGGCATCAGCCGCTTGCCCTCCCCGCCGGCCAGTACGATTCCGAGCACCGAAGGTCCACCGCGCATCGCGCCCCCTCTATGCGTGCCATGCCCGCCATGGCCGCTATGACTGTTTGAGCAACTCCTCGTACACCTCGTACGTGCGCCGGGCCACCTGTTCCCAGCCGAACTCACGTACCGCGCGATCCCGTCCGGCCGCGCCCATCCTCGCTGCCTCCCCGGCGTCGTCGAGTACCCGGTTCACCGACTGGGTGAGGCCCGACTCGAAGGCTTCCGGGTGAGCGGCGTCGTAGGGCACGAGCAGTCCCGTGCGTCCGTCGTCCACGACCTCGGGGATGCCGCCGACCGCCGACGCGACGACGGCAGTTCCGCAGGCCATGGCCTCCAGATTGACGATGCCCAGCGGCTCGTACACCGAGGGGCAGACGAACACCGCGGCATGGCTGAGGAGTTGGATGACCTGCGGACGCGGCAGCATCTCGGGAATCCAGTGCACCCCGTCGCGTACGCGGTCCAGCTCCTCGACCAGCTCCCGGAACTCATGCCCGATCTCCGGGGTGTCGGGGGCGCCGGCCGCCAGCACCAGCTGGGCGTCCGGGTCGAAGGAGCGGGCGGCGCGCAGCAGATGCGGGACGCCCTTCTGCCGGGTGATACGGCCGACGAAGAGGACGAACGGGCGGTGCGGGTCGAGGCCGATCCGCTCGAGTGCGGTCGTCTCGTGGTCGGGACGGTACATACGGGTGTCGATGCCGTTGTGGACGACATGCACCCGGTCCGGGTCGAGGGCGGGATAGCAGGCGAGGATGTCGGCGCGCATACCGCGGGAGACGGCGATCACCGCGTCCGCGGCCTCGATCGCCGTGCGCTCGGCCCAGCTGGAGAGGGCGTAGCCGCCGCCCAGCTGCTCGGCCTTCCAGGGGCGCAGCGGCTCCAGCGAGTGCGCGGTCATCACATGCGGTACGCCGTGGAGCAGCTTCGCGAGATGACCGGCGAGATTGGCGTACCAGGTGTGGGAGTGGACCAGTTCGCGACCCTGGAGCTCGGCGGCCATCGCGAGGTCGACGGAGAAGGTGCGCAGTGCGTCGTTCGCGCCGTCGAGTCCGGCGAGCGGCAGGTGGCGCAGGACCCCTTCGGCCGCGCCCTCGCCCCAGCAGTGCACCTCGATGTCGGCGAGAGCTCGTAACTCCCGGGCCAGGAACTCCACATGGACCCCGGCGCCCCCGTAGACGTCCGGCGGAAACTCGCGCGTGAGCAGTCCCACCTTCACGGAGACTCACCTCGCGAAGGCGGTTGGTTCAGCCCCGATGGCCTGCTTTTCGGCCGGGGGGCCGGCCCGCGGCGGAGCCGCAATCGGGGACTGCGTCCCCCGGGAAGAAACAGCACCCCATGATGGTCACTCACATACGGCGTGCGCGGAAGACCGCGGTCAGGACCGCTGCGCGGAGCGCCGCGGCGGACGGTCGAAGACGCAGTCGCCGCACAGCCCGCCCCCCGGGCAGCGGTAGTAGAGACAGCAGCTGCGGCGCCGCAGCGCGGGACCGTGGACCGTGCCGGACAGATCGGGGTGGGTGAAGAGTCCGGCGGCGAGCGCCGATGCCCGTTCGCCCACTTCCGGCCGGCCACTGCGCCGCGCCCAGGCGTGGAGCTCGCGTACGGCCCCGGCGAGTGCGGAGCCCGCGTTGCCCCACAGCAGTTGCCGGGAGATCCGTACGTCGCCGTGGAGCGCGTCCGCCAGGGGGACGAGGTGGCCGTACTGCACCACCTCGCGGACCGTTTCCGCGGTCGCCGGCAGCGGATGTGCGACGGTCAGCCGCAGATCGTCGGGCGCGCTGCGGTCCGGGTCCCAGTGCAGCCGCGCGGGGTCGAGGTCGGGCAGCTGTCCGTGCAGCGCGGCAGAGCCCAGCGCGACCGACCAGAGCCGGGCCGCGAGTCCCAGGTGGGCGATGGAGGCGGCGACCCTGCGCTCGGGGGCGCGAAGGCGGGCTGCGACCGTGTCGATACGGGCCGTGAGCGGCGCGGTGTCGCCCGCGTACAGCCGCGCCAGCGGGAGCTGCCGCTCGCCCGGTGTGCCGGTCTGCAAGGCGAAGAAGCCACCGACGGAGCCCACCTCCTCCAGATCCACGCCCACGCTCCCGCTCTCTGTCATCACCCGTACGAGGTGTTCTGCCCCTGACATGCGGCATGCCCGCACCAGGTCACCGTAGTCACGGCTCGCGATGCCCGGCCGGGGCGGGGACACTGGACGGAGAACGCCGTATGCGTCCATATGGGTGATTACGTCCTGGAACCGAGCCGGTCGATCTCCCCCTCGCCGACGTGCGCCCCCGCCGAGAGGGGGATTTGACCGACGCGCGTACTACTTCGGCAGTAGGTCCAAGTGCCTGCTCAAGGACGACGACGTGAACGCTGAAGCGGGAGATCGTGGTCTCTATGAGTTCCCTCGCGCTGGCCGTGGTGCTGTCACTGGTCTCCGCGGTCGCTTATGCGGCCGGGGCGATCACGCAGGAGCATGTCGCTGCCTCCACCTCGGCCCGGCCGTACGCACCGCTGCACCACGCCGCGTGGTGGGGCGCCGTCGCTCTCAACGGGCTCGGCGCCGTGCTGCATGTGATGGCGCTGGCGTACGGGCCGCTGAGCCTGGTCCAGCCGCTCGGCGCGCTGACAATCGTCTTCGCGCTGCCGATGGCGGCGCTGTTCGTACGGCGCCGGGCGGGGGCCGCCGCCTGGCGCGGCGCGATCATGGCGACGGCGGGGCTGGCCGGGCTGCTGGCGCTGACCGGCACATCCACCTCCCACTCATTGGACGGCGGGCAGCGCGGGGTGCTGGCCGGCGCGACCTTCGGCGGTGTGGCGCTGCTCTTCCTGGCCGCCCAGACCGTGAACCGGCCGATCATCCGCAGTGTGCTGCTCGCCGCCGCCGCGGGTGTGGCCTTCGGTATCGCCTCGGTGTTCACCAAGACGGTCGCGGTGGACTGGACGTGGTCCGCGCCGCTCGACCAGTGGCCGAGCCTGCTGGTGATCGCCGCCCTGGCCTGCGGTGGTCTGCTGCTCTCCCAGTCCTCCTACCACGGCGCGGGACTCGCTGCCCCGCTGGCCACGGTCACGGTCGTCAATCCGGTGGTGGCGGCCGCTGTCGGCATCACGATGTTCGGTGAGACCTTCCGGTACGGCGTGCCGGGCACCGTGTTCGCGCTCGGCTTCGGTGTCGTGGCGGCGGGCGGGCTGATGCTGCTGACGACGGAGCGGATCAAGGCGACGCGCGCGGAGGCGGAATCACCGGCGGAGGCGGCCGCGCGGATGCGCCCCTCGCAACAGCCGATCCGCCGATCGGAACCGCGGATGCGCCACGTGGAACCCCGAGGGCGCCACGTACCTCCGCACGGGCGCCCGTCAGACGGAGACGCCGCCCGATCTGAGGTAGGCGACGGGATCGATGTCGGACCCGTATCCGGGACCCGTACGCACCTCGAAATGGAGATGCGGCCCTGAGCTGTTGCCGGTGGACCCCGAGCGTGCGATCCGCTGACCGCTGCTGACCTGCTGGCCGGAGCGCACGGTGAGCGCCGACAGGTGCGCGTACTGGCTGTACTTGCCGTCCGCGTGGCGGATGACCACCTGATAGCCGTACGCGCCGCCCCAGCCGGCCGAGACGACGCGGCCGGAGGCGACGGCCTTCACCGAGGTGCCGGTGGGGACCGGGAAGTCCACGCCGGTGTGGTGGCCACTGGCCCAGGAGGAGCCGGGCTTGCCGTAGGGGGTGCCGGGGTTCGCTTGCACGGGGGCGTTGAAGCCGCTCCGGTGCGCGGGCTTGGCCGCGTGCACCTGCTTGGGCGCCTGCTTCTTGGGAGCCTGCTGCTTGGGAGCCTGCTGCTTGGGCCGCTCCTGCTTCGGTGCCTGCTGCTTGGGCTGGGCCTGCTTCGGTGCCTGCTGCTTGGGCTGGGCCTTCGGCTTCTGCTTGGCCGGCGCAGCGGTCGGGTCGGGCCTCGGGTCGGGCTTGGGAGCCTCGACGCGCAGGATCAGCTTCTGGCCCGGGTGGATGAGGTCGGGGTCCGGGCCGACGACGGTGCGGTTCTGTGCGTAGAGCTGATGCCAGCCGCCCCTGACCTGCTCGGAGTCCGCGATCTTGGAGAGTGAGTCGCCGCGGGCGACCGTGTAGCCCTCGCGATGTGTGGGCACGGTGGTCGGCGTGGCCTTCTTCGGCGCTGCCTTGCGTTCGTATCTGTGCTCACTCTGCGGCGCTAATCGCCTCTCCGGTGCGATGTCGGGGGCGTCACCGCCACGGGTGAGCCCGGCGCGGGCGGAACAGACGGGCCAGGCCCCGGGGCCCTGGCCCCCCAGGACCCTCTCGGCGATGGCTATCTGCTGGTCCTTGCCGGCGAGATCCGCGCGCGGGGCGAACTCCCTGCCCCCGTACGCCTCCCAGGTGGACTGGGTGAACTGCAGCCCGCCGTAGTAGCCGTTGCCGGTGTTGATCTTCCAGTTGTTCGTGGACTCGCAGGACGCGACCTTCTCCCAGACGTCCACCGAGGCAGCATGGGTCGTGCCCGCGCCGATGAGCGGCAGAGCCATGCCCGCACCGCCCGCCGTGACAGTGAGAGAAGCACGGTTGATGCGGCTCGGCTGGTATCGACGGTGCCGACCGGTTGCGGCCATCTTGGGACTCCCCCACTGATATGCAGGTCACCTCACAAGCGGCCAAACTAGGTGCACGGCACGCACCATGACAAGGGGTCAGCTCCCGCGCACTGTGGCCCGGCTGACGGCCGGCGGCCGACTGCCGCCGCGCGCCAGGAAGTCGGCGAGCGGCAGTGTCGCAGCTCCGACGGTGACCGCGTCCGGACCGAGCTGTCCCAGTTCGACGGTGGTGCGGGCGCCCGCGTGGCGCAGGGCGTACTCCCCCGCGTACCGGCGCACTTCGGGGAGGAGATGCGGGCCGAGCAGCAGTCCGGCCCAGCCGCCGAGCAGGATGCGTTCGGGCCGGAAGAGGTTGATCAGGTCGGCGACGGCCGCACCCAGATACTCGGCGGTGTCGTCGAGCAGCGAGAGTGCCACCGGGTCGGGCTCGGGGCCGTCCGGGCCGGGGAAGGCCGCGGCGAGCAGCGCGGCCAGCGCGGTCTCGTCGTCGACGTCGGCCGCCGGCGGTCCGCCCGCCTCCTGCCAGCGCTCGCGCAGCGCTTCCGCGCCCGCGTACGCCTCCAGACAGCCGAGAGAGCCGCAGCGGCACCGTCGTCCCCGGATCCGTACGGTCGTATGGCCCCATTCGAGCGCACTGCTGCTGGCGTTCTCGTCGGGCGTGGCGGCGTGCACGACACAGGCGCCGACTCCGGAGCCGATGAGCGCGACGGCGGCCTCGCGGGCGCCGCGGCCGCCGCCGAACCACATTTCGGCCTGGCCGAGCGTCTTGGCGCCGTTGTCGATGAACAGCGGTACTTCCGGGGGCAGTTCGACGGCGGCGCGGAGGAGCTTCTCGAACGGCACGGCGCTCCAGCCGATGGTCTGGCCGTGTACGACCGCGCCGTCGGGGGTGTCCTGTTCGATGATTCCGGGGACGCCGATCCCGATGCCGAGAAGACTCGTCACGTCTGCGCCCGCGTCCCGCAGAACGTCGGAGACGCCGGTGCGGACATGGGCGACGATGCGCTCGACGTCGTAGCCGTGCTGGGCCAGCGGGCGTTCGGTGCGGGCGAGTTCGGTGAGCGAGAGGTCGAAGAGTTCGACGCGTACGCGGGTCTCGCCGATGTCGATGCCGATCACCATTCCGCCGCCGGGGGCGACCCGCAGCAGGGTGCGCGGCCGGCCGCCGTCGGAGTCGACCACTCCGGCCTCCTCCAGCACTCCCTCGGCGACGAGCTCCGAGACGACGTTGCTGATGGATCCTGAACTCAGCCCGGTAGCGGGGCCGAGCTCCTGGCGGCTCAACGGGCCGTCGAAATACAACCGTTGCAGTACCCGGGCGCGGTTGCCGCGCCGCAGGTCGCGCACTGTCCGTCTGTTGCGCTCCGCCATGGTGCTCCTTCCCTGGACGCAACATACCCCGGCCGCAGACCTTGACGCGAACTTCCCTCACCTCTTAAATCACGACATGAATTAAGCCAGGGAGATCTTTCGGGAACCGAACGCAGCCACCCCCGGGAAGGGGCCACCTCTCATGCGCACGATCAGAGCCGCAGCAGCCGTCACCGCCGTCACCGCACTCGCCGCCGTCACAGGCTGCGGCGGAGGCACCTCCGCCGACGGAGGCGGCAGCAACGAATCGCCCAAGACGCTCACGTACTGGGCCTCGAATCAGGGCCCCGACGTCGAAGCCGACAAGAAGATCCTCACACCCGAACTCAAGAAGTTCGAGCAGCAGACGGGCATCAAGGTCAAGCTCGAGGTGGTCCCCTGGTCCGATCTCCTCAACCGGATCCTCGCCGCCACCACGTCCGGCCAGGGCCCCGACGTCCTCAACATAGGCAACACCTGGTCGGCCTCCCTCCAGGCGACCGGCGCGCTGCTGCCCTGGGGCCGGAAGAACTTCGACGCGATCGGCGGACGTGACCGCTTCGTCGGTTCGGCTGTCGCCTCGGCCGGGGCGGAGGGCAAGGACCCCGCGGCCGTACCGCTGTACTCGCTCGCGTACGCGCTCTACTACAACAAGAAGATGTTCGCCGAGGCGGGCATCTCGCAGCCGCCGGCCACCTGGGACCAGCTGGTCGCGGACGGCAAGAAGCTCTCGAAGAACGGGAAATGGGCCCTGGGCGCCGAGGGCGGAAACCTCGCGAACAACATCCACCAGGTCTTTGTCCTCGGAAAGCAGCACGGCGCGGACTTCTTCGACTCCTCGGCCAAGCCCACCTTTACCTCGGACGGCGCAGTCGCCGCGGTGAAGCAGTATGTCGACTTCATGGCCAAGGACAAGATCATCGCTCCCGGCAACGCGGAGTACGCCCAGAACCAGTCCCTCCAGGACTTCGCACGCGGCAGGACGGCCATGGTGCTGTGGCAGGCTGCCGCCTCGACGTTCGCCGCGCAGGGCATGAAGCCCGCGGACTGGGGCGTGGCGCCCGTACCGGTCCCGGCCGGCGCTCCCGGCACCGGCCGGAACACCAACTCCATGGTCGCGGGCATCAATATGGCGGTCTTCAAGAACACGAAGAACATCGACGGCGCCAAGAAGTTCGTGAAGTTCATGACGAGCGACGCCGAGCAGAAGTTGCTCAACAAGACGTACGGATCCATTCCGCCGGTCAAGGCCGCGCAGCAGGACCCGGCGTTCTCCGCGCCCGATCTGAAGGTCCTTCGCGACACGCTGACCGCCAGCGCCGCCCCGCTGCCCCAGGTGCCGACCGAGTCGCAGTTCGAGACGGCTGTCGGCACCGCCGTCAAAGAGCTGTGGGCGGACGCCGCAGCCGGACTGCCGGTGACGACCGAGTCCGTCAAGGCACGCCTGGCCAAGGCCCAGCAGCAGATGCAGCAGTGAGGGCTTCCCCATGACCATCGTGGCTCCCGGCCGGACGGACCGGGCCGACAGCGGTGCGAGCTCGGGCAAGGGGGACGCGCGCAGACGCCGTCCGCGTATCCCGGACCGTATCCGCCACGGCGGCCTGCCCTATCTCCTGCTCCTGCCGGCCGTCGTGCTCGAACTGCTCGTCCATCTCATTCCGATGGTCATGGGCATCGTGATGAGCTTCCGCCGGCTCACGCAGTTCTACATCCGCAACTGGGGCGAGGCCCCCTGGGCGGCGCTCGACAACTACAAGGTCGCCGTCGACTTCGACGCCCCGATCGGCCAGGCCCTGCTCCACTCCTTCTACGTCACCTGCCTGTTCACCGTCTTCGCCGTCGGACTGTCCTGGCTGTTCGGCGTCGGCGCGGCGATCATGATGCAGGAGAACTTCCGCGGCCGCGGCTTCCTGCGGGCCGTTTTCCTCACCCCGTACGCCCTGCCGGTGTACGCCGCCGTCATCACCTGGGCCTTCATGTTCCAGCGCGACAACGGCCTGATCAACCATGTGCTGCACGACCAGCTCGGCCTCACCGACCAGCCGTCCTTCTGGCTGATCGGCGACAACAGCTTCATCGCGCTGGTCGTGGTCGCGGTCTGGAAGTCCTGGCCGTTCGCCTTCCTCATCGTCATGGCGGGGCTGCAGAACATCCCCCGCGAGCTGTACGAAGCGGCGGCGATCGACGGCGCAGGCGTCTGGCAGCAGATCCGCAAGATCACGCTGCCGTCGCTGCGCCCGGTCAACCAGGTACTGGTGCTTGTGCTGTTCCTGTGGACCTTCAACGACTTCAACACGCCGTATGTCCTGTTCGGCAGGGCCGCTCCGGAGGCCGCCGACCTGATCTCGGTCCATATCTACCAGTCGTCGTTCGTCGCCTGGAACTTCGGCTCGGGATCCGCGATGTCCGTCCTGCTGCTGCTGTTCCTGCTGCTGGTGACGGCCGTCCATCTGCTGCTCACCTCCCGTGGAAGGAGGGGCGCCGATGCCTAGGCCGCCCAGGTCTCCGAGCGCGCCGCCGCAGTCGTTCCTCTGGACGCGCCGCGTCGTGCTGACGTTCCTGACGGCGTTCGCGCTGCTTCCCGTCTATGTGATGGTCAGCAGCTCGGTGAAGCCGCTGCAGGACGTGTCGGGGAAGTTCCAGTGGATTCCGTCGGGGCTCACGATCCGGCCGTACTTCGACATCTGGAACACCGTTCCGCTCGCCCGCTACTTCCTCAACTCACTGATCGTGGCGGGTGCGGCGACCGTCTTGTCGGTGGTCATCGCGGTGTTCGCCGCGTACGCCGTGAGCCGCTACCGATTCCGCGGCCGACGAGTCTTCACCATCACCGTGCTGTCCACCCAGATGTTCCCCGGCATCCTCTTCCTGCTCCCGCTGTTCCTGATCTTCGTCAATATCGGGAACAGCACCGGCATCGCCCTGTACGGCTCACGCGGCGGCCTGATCCTCACCTATCTGACGTTCTCGCTCCCCTTCTCCATCTGGATGCTGATCGGCTACTTCGACTCGATCCCGCGGGATCTGGACGAGGCCGCGATGGTGGACGGCTGCGGACCGCTCGGCGCGCTCTTCCGGGTCGTGGTGCCGGCCGCTGTCCCCGGCATCGTCGCCGTGGCCGTCTACGCGTTCATGACGGCCTGGGGCGAAGTCCTGTTCGCGTCCGTGATGACGAACGACGTCACCCGCACGCTCTCCGTCGGGCTCAAGGGCTACGCCACCCAGAACGACGTCTACTGGAACCAGGTCATGGCCGCTTCGCTCGTCGTCAGCGTGCCCGTCGTCGCCGGGTTTCTGCTGCTCCAGCGCTATCTCGTCGCCGGCCTCACCGCGGGCGCCGTCAAGTGATCCGTCCCCCGACCCCAGCAGAAAGGCAGTCCGTGAACGACCTCAACGCCCTTCCGGCCGACTTCACTTGGGGCGCAGCCACCGCCGCGTACCAGATCGAGGGGGCCGTGGCCGAGGACGGCCGCTCCCCGTCGATCTGGGACGCCTTCTCCCACACGCCGGGAGCGGTCGCGGGCGGCGACACCGGCGATGTGGCCTGCGACCACTACCACCGCTGGCCCGAAGACATCGGGCTGATGAAGCAACTCGGCATCGGCGCCTACCGGTTCTCGATCGCCTGGCCGCGGATCGTGCCCGGCGGAGACGGGCCGGTGAACAGGGCGGGCCTCGCCTTCTACGACCGGCTGGTCGACGGTCTCCTCGACGCGGGCATCACGCCGTTCGCGACGCTCTACCACTGGGACCTGCCGCAGACGCTCCAGGACCGGGGCGGCTGGCCGGCCCGCGAGACCGCGGAGCACTTCGCGGCGTATGCCTCCGCCGTCGCCGAACGGCTCGGCGACCGGGTCAAGGACTGGGCGACGCTCAACGAGCCACTCTGCTCGGCGTGGATCGGCCATCTGGAGGGCCGGATGGCGCCGGGCCTGACCGATCTCAGGGCCGCGGTGCACGCCTCGTACCATCTGCACCTCGGCCACGGTCTGGCCGTCCAGGCGATCCGCGCGGCCTCGTCCGACGCGCGCGTCGGCATCGTCAACAACCTCAGCCCGATCGAGCCGGCGACCGATCGCGCGGAGGACCACGCCGCCGCCGTCCGGGCGGACGGCCACACCAACCGCTGGTGGCTCGACCCGATCCACGGCCGCGGCTATCCCCAGGACATGCTCGAGCTGTACTGCGTCAAACTTCCGGAGCACGCAGGCGACTTGAAGACCATCGCGGCGCCGCTGGACTGGCTGGGGCTGAACTACTACTTCCGCCAGATCGTCACCGCCGACCCGACCGGCCCCGTGCCGTACGCCAAACAGATCTATCTGCCGGGCGCCCGGCACACCGCCATGGACTGGGAGGTCCATGCGGACGGTCTGGAACAACTCCTCCTCCGCCTGACCGAGGAATACGGCGCGCAGCGCATCCATGTCACCGAGAACGGCTCGGCCTATCCGGACGTCGTCCGGGCGGACGGGACGATCGACGACCCCGAGCGCGTCCAGTACCTGGAGGAACACCTGGCGGCCTGCGGACGGGCCGCGCGCCAGGGTGCGCCGGTCGCCGGCTACTTCGCCTGGTCGCTGCTGGACAACTTCGAGTGGGCGTACGGCTACGACAAGCGGTTCGGCCTTGTCCACGTCGACTACGCGACGCAGCGCCGCACCATCAAGGGCAGCGGGCACCGCTACGCGGACATCATCCGCGCCGCGTCGCGAAGGTCACGCAGGGCGGCGTGATCGGGGGCCTGCGCACTCGTCATGCGTACGCGCCTCTGTGCGCCCCCGCATGCAACCGAGATGCTCGGACACTCTGGTGAGCGAACGTCTGAAGACAATGTCCCGCCCCTGCCGGGGCTTGAATCTCACGGCCGGATACCACTCGCCGCCGAGCACAGGTCAAACCCTCACACCGTGCGCATCGGGTTCCGATCGTTTGACCTGGCCCGCAGGCTCGGCGTCGTCGGCGGTTAGAGTCCGTCCCGTGAGCGAGAACGAGCACGAGCACGAAGCGAAGATGGCCCACCCGCGCATGGCAGCCGGCGCTCTGTTCTTCGACGACGCCGACCGGATCCTGCTCGTCGAACCCTCGTACAAGGACTACCGCGACATCCCCGGCGGATACGTCGAGCAGGGGGAGTCACCCCTGCAGGCCTGCGTGCGCGAAGTCCACGAGGAGCTGGGCATCAAGCCCACCATCGGCTGCATGCTCGTCGTGGACTGGGCACCGAACCCAGGAGAGGGAGACAAGGTCCTCTATCTCTTCGACGGAGGCCGCCTCACCGCGGACGAATGCCGGCACATCGCGCTCCAGACCAGCGAGCTCCGCGGCTACGCCTTCCACGACACCGGAGAGTTGCCGGAACTCACCATCCCCCGCCTCGTACGCCGGATCACCGCTGGCATCGAGGCCCGTGCCAACGGTGTGACTGCCTACCTGGAGCACGGAACGGCGCCGGAAGCGGCTTCGTAGCCAGGGAGCACTGGCGCCGCCTCGTCGAAGAGGTCCGCATGACACACGGCATGCCTGGCGCGAAGGGGCGGGTCGTGACCCCGGCGGTCGAGGTCCGCTCCTGCTGCCGTCAGGGCACGCTCCGGATCCGTTGCACCAGGACAGCGCCGAGCAGCGTGAGGGCGGCGGCGAACGCGAAGAGCGCCGGGTAGCCTCCGAGGTGAGTGACCAGGACGGCGGCGATGGCCGGTGCCAGCACGTGCGGGAGGGAGTTCGCGATGTTGATGACACCGAGATCCCGTCCGCGGTCGCCCGCGGTGGGCAGCACTTGGGTGATCAGCGCCTGGTCCACCGAGACGTAGACGCCGTAACCGAGGCCCATCAGGCTCGCGGCCACCAGCGCGGTCGGCCATGTCGGCCAGATCGCCAGCAGAACCGAGCCGAGCGCAATCACCACACCGGACGCCGTGACCAGCGACTTGCGCCGGCCGAGCCGGTCGGACACCACACCGCCGATGAACGCGGTGAGCACGATGCCGACGGTGTAGAGGGCGACGAGAGTCAGCAGCCCCTGTTCGGCCTCGCGCCCGGGAAACCGCTGTTCGTAGTGCACCTCGTCGCGCAGGAAGTAGAGCAGGTACAGCGTCCCTGTGGCGTTGCCGAGCTGTACGAGCAGTCGCGTCAGCCACGCAAGGGCGAAGTCGCGGTGGCGACGAGGGCTGATCCAGAACCCGGCCAGGAATCGCGACCAGCCCACGGCGGGCACCGCGGAGCCCGGCAGCCGGGCGTCCTTGACCGACGACACAAAGGGCACGGCGAACAGGACCACGACGGCGGCGACCAGGGGGTAACCGCTGCGGGGTCCGCTCACAGCGACGGTCACCAGGACCGTACCGAGCACGACGGCCAGAGGCTGAGTGGCTCCCACCCACGCGCTCACGACGGCGCGCTGCGCGACCGGGACGTGGTCGGGCACCTCGGCGACCAGGCCTGCGAGCATCGCGCTGAGCGACAGCTGTACCAGGCACCAGCCGAGCGCGACGCCTGTCACCGTGGTCTGCGGGGCCAGGATCCCCAGGCCCAGCGCTGTGCCCAGCGCGCCGCCGGCCAGCCAGGGCCTGCGGCGGCCGAAACGCGAGGTGGTGCGGTCCGACAGGGCGCCCGCGATCGGGGTGGCGACCAGTGCGATCACCGCGCCGAGCCCGGTGACCAGACCGAGTGCCGACTCCTTGTGGCCCGGGTCGATCGTCTCCAGCTGCTGGGCGAGCAGTACCTGTATCGGGGTGTACAACGCGGTCCACATGCCCAGACTGACGAGCGCGATGCCGCCCACGAACCTTCGGCCGACCCGCGTGACCGGTTCGGCGAGCGTGTCCGGCGGAGGGGTGGTGGCAGGGGCGGACCGGGCTTCAGGGATCATCGTGGCCTTTCGGTCGGGTGGCGTATGCCCGGTCCTATGAGCCGGCGCGGCCGATCACCACGTGACCGGGCGTCTCAAGTCGCCCAGGGCCCTGCTGGAAGCGTTCGAACGGGCGATACGGCGCGAATCGCGGCCCCCTGCCGTAGAGCTGGCCGGCAGCGGTGCCGTTGGTGCGACTTGTGAATACGGACAGTTTGGTCCGGGTGGCTGACCGGACGCTGACACGGCGTTGACACCGTCCCGATGGCGCATCGTGGACATGCCTACGGCCCCGGGCCGACAAGCCCGGGGCCGTAATGCGACATCTCCGCCGCTGTTCAGCCCGTCGTACCAGGGCGTCTGGCGGCCGATGTCAGAGCAGGGTCTCCGCAACGTCGTGGAAGGCAGGGCTCCATGACGTGGGGCGCAGCGTCTTGGGGTCGAGCCGGATGTGCACCCGCTGTCCCTCGGCATGTACCACGCCGCCGTCCGCGGACAGTACGCGGAATCCGTACACCGCGCTGGAGTCGGAGAGTTTGTCTATCCAGAGGTGGATGCCGATCTCGCCGGTGCCACGAATGGGTGCCCGATAACTGATCGAGAACTCCGCCACAGCCAGGAACACGTCGGGGTGGGTGTACTTCCCGTCGGTGAACGCGAATCCCTTGCGTGCCCAGAATGTGGTCAACGCCCGTTCCACCAGCACCATGTAGCGGGCGTTGTGCACGAAGCCCATCGAATCGAGCTCGTCGAAGTGCGTGTAGCCGGGTTCGACGATGCCGCGCTCCACGGTCGTCTCGTGCTGGGTCATGCCTGCCTCCGAGGTGTGCTGGGACGAGCCGAATTCTGGACGGTAACAGTGGGGATCATCCTCGGCAGGGAGAATCAGCCACTTCCAGGTCAGACCGGAGCGACCTCCACGATGGACAGTGCTCCCGGCGTGGAGATGACCTTGAGCGACTTGAGGTCAGCGGCGGCGAGCAGCTCCTCCAGTTCCTGCTCGGTACGTTCTCGTCCTTCGAACACGGTCAGCATCAGCACGTCGGAGATGGTGACGGACGGCGAGATGTCCACGTGCGGGCGCACCGCGTCGACGATGAGGAGGCGCGACCGCTCGGTCATGGCGCCGCGTACGGTTCGCAGAATGCGCAGGCTGTCGGCGTCACTCTTGTCGTGGACGATGCGCTTGAGGACATAGAAGTCCGCACCGGGCGGTACGGCCTCGAAGAAGTCCCCCACGGCGGTCTTCCAGCGTCCCTCGATCGCGGCGTCGTCCAACTTGTGCCGCTGGAGGACAGATTCACGTTCGAAAAGGACGCCGTGCAGACCGGGGTTCTTGGTGAGCAGGGTGCGCAGGAAACCGCCCAGGCCGCCGGCGAGATCGATGACCGTTCCCGTCTCAGGGAAGTCGTAGCTGGCGACGATGCCGCTCTGCTCCGTCATGGACATGGTGTCCATCGCATCGCTGAAGAGCCGCTCGCGCTCCCCTTCGCCCTGAATGTAGTCGAAGAGGGGGGCGCCGAAGATGTCGTTGAAGACGGTGCTGCCGTCGCGGACGGTGTCCTCGAGGCGTCCGGCTGAGTGCCAGTACATCTCATCCGTGAACAGCAGGGCCGTGGAGCGTACGGAGTAGGGGGTGTCGGTGCGCAGGACGTGTGCGGCGGGAGTGAGGTGGAAGGCCGAGGACTGGTCTTCCCTGAAGATGCCGCGGGTTGCCAGGAAGCGCAGTACGCGGTGGAGGAAGGGGCCGTGTACGCCGGTGAGTTCGGCGAGTTGCTGGGCCGTCTTGGGGCCGTCGGTGAGGTGGTCGGCGATGTCGTTACGCAGGGCCACGCGCAGTGCGGCGGGGTAGAGGTAGCCGAGCGAGTCGCCGAGGACCTGCCTGACTGCCGCTGCGATCTCCGTGGCCTGGGTCGGTTGCGCATCGCTCAAGGGTTCGCCTCCCTGTGTCTTGATCACGAGCAGTTGACTGTCGGCCGCTCAGGCCGTCACGGCTTCGATGATTGACACCGTCCCCGGAGTGGGAACGACCCGGACCAGCCGCAGGCCGGCGGCACCGAGGAGTTCCTTGAACTCCGGCTCGGTGCGCTCCTTGCCGTCGAAGATCGTCATCATCGCCACGTCGTACAGCTTGGCCGGGTGCGGATCGTTGCCGGGCGGCACCACTGCGTCGATGACCAGGAGGCGGGCCTGGTCGGACATGGCCTTCCGGACGGCCTGAAGAATCCGGAGGCAGTCGTCGTCGCTCCAGTCGTGCAGAACGCGCTTGAGGATGTAGATGTCGCCGCCGGTGGGCGCGACGTCGAAGAAGTTCCCCTCGGCCGTCTCCCAACGGCCCTCGATCGCCTCGTGGTCGAGCTGATGCTGCTGGAGGACCGCGTCCTGTTCGTACAACACGCCTTGCAAGCCGGGGTTGTTGGCGAGCACTGTGCGCAGGAAGCCGCCGGGGCCGCCGCCGATGTCGACGATCTTCCCGGTCTCCGGGAAGTCGTAACTCCCGGCGATGCCGCCCTGCTCGATGGTCGACAGATCGGCGATGCCGGTGTGGAAGGTCCCTGCGCTCTCCTCGTTCTGGTCGAGATAGTCGAAGAGGGGGGCGCCGAAGATGTCGTTGAAGACGGTGCTGCCTTCACGGACGGTGTCCTCGAGGCGTCCGGTCGACTGCCAGTACATCTCATCGGTCAGCAGCAGGGCCGTGGAGCGTACGGAGTAGGGGGTGTCGGTGCGCAGGACGTGTGCGGCGGGAGTGAGGTGGAAGGCCGAGGACTGGTCTTCCCTGAAGATGCCGCGGGTTGCCAGGAAGCGCAGTACGCGGTGGAGGAAGGGGCCGTGTACGCCGGTGAGTTCGGCGAGTTGCTGGGCCGTCTTGGGGCCGTCGGTGAGGTGGTCGGCGATGTCGTTACGCAGGGCCACGCGCAGTGCGGCGGGGTAGAGGTAGCCGAGCGAGTCGCCGAGGACCTGCCTGACTGCCGCTGCGATCTCCGTGGCCTGTGTCGGTTGCGCATCGCTCAAGGGTCTGCCTCCATACGGCATCGCACTGTGGTCGCGTGACCCGGCGCGCGAGGGCTGCCTGTCACCGGTCATGAATCAGCCTGGCCCTGTGGGCTGACCGGTGGCTGACCGATTGCTGACCGCGGCGGGCTCCCGCCCCGGTCCGGCCGAGCGGTCAGCCGGGCGTCAGCGAGCTGTCAGTGGGCGCGGCGACGATGCGCCACGTATGCCCACTCGCCGATGGTGCGGGGCCCGGTATCCGAGGACGTGGAGGCAGCCTTGACGGCACTGGACGGCGCAACCGTGACCGAGGGCATGGTGGAGTGGCAGGGGCGCAAGACGTGGTACCGCGTGGTGAGTTTGCCCGGCCCTGGCTCCGGCCAAGGTTCCCAGCAGGCTCCGCTGGTGATCTGCCACGGCGGCCCGGGGCTGACCCACGACTACCTCACCTCGGTCGCCGAGCTCGTGAGCACGGGGCGGACCTGCGTGCTGTACGACCAGGTCGGCAACGGGCGCTCCGAGCACCACGGGGACGCCCCTGCCGAATTCTGGACGCCCGAGTTGTTCGTGGACGAACTTCAGGTACTGATCGGTCACTTGGGTATCGCAGACGACTTTCACCTACTGGGACACTCATGGGGTGGGATGCTGGCGCTTGAGCTGGCCGTCCGGCGGCCGCCGGGGCTGAGGTCGATCGTCGTCGCCGACGGATTCGCGTCGTCATGGACGTACCGCGAGGAAGTCGCCCGGCTACTGAGTGAACTTCCCCCGGACGTACGGGAGCCGATCGAGCGCCACGAGGCGGCGGGAACCACCGGCTCACCGGAGTATCAGGCGGCGGTACGGGCCTTCTACGGACGTCATGTGTGCCGCGCCCGTCCCGTGCCCGGTGAACTCCTTCGCACCCTTGAGTACGTGGCAACCAATCCCACGGTGTACGAAGCCATGATGGGGCCCAGTGAATTCACCATGACCGGAACACTGCGGAGCTGGGACATCCGCGACCGACTCGACCGGGTGCAGGTTCCCGTGCTGCTCGTATCCGGACGGCACGACGAAGTGACGCCCCGCGCCGTCGAGGAGATCCAACGCGGCGTGCCCCACGCCGAGTGGGTCCTCTTCGAGGAGTCGAGCCACATGCCGCATCTCGAGGAACCCGACCGCTTTCGCACGGTGGTCGAAACGTTCCTCGCACGGCAGAGCGGCCCGACGGCTGGAACAGCAACGAGCGTCGGGCGTGGTTAGCATGACCGTCATGGCATCAACCACCCCCACCGTCGGTCTGTTCGGGATGAATATGAACGCCGCGGCGGATCCGGCGGTCTCGGCCCGCATCGCCCAGCAGGCCGAACGGCTCGGCTACGACTCGCTGTGGGCGGCCGACCATGTCGTCCTGCCCCGCCCTCGTATCGAGGAGTCGCCGCTGGAGCCGGACACCCCACTGCTCGATCCCGTGGTGGCCCTGACGCATCTGGCGGCCCACACGGAGCGGATCAGGCTTGGCACCGGCTGCATCGTCCTTCCGCAGCGCAACCCCGTGGTACTGGCCAAGCAGCTGGCCAGCCTGGACGTGGTCAGCGCAGGCCGACTGATCTTCGGAGCCGCCGTCGGCTATCTGGAGCCCGAAATGAGCGCGGTGGGCGTCCCCATGGCCGGCCGCGGCACACGGGCGGATGAGTACCTCCAGGCCATCAACGCGCTGTGGTACATGGACAAGCCCGTCTTTCACGGCTCGCATGCCGACTTCGAGTGCGTCGACGCCCGCCCGCGGCCCCTGCAGCGCCGGGTGCCGCTGGCGATCGGCGGACACAGTGCCGCGGCGCATCGGCGCGCGGTCGCCCACGGCGACGAGTGGTTCGGCTATCTCGTCGGCGTACGCTCCACCGCGGAACAGGTGCGCTCGCTCAAGGAGCTCTCCGACCGCGCCGGACGGCAGGACAGACCGCTCAAGATCTCCGTGGCCCCGGCCCGGCCGCTGGACGTCGCCACGGTGAGCAGGTATGCCGAACTCGGAGTGGATCGGCTCGTCGTCGTACCGCCCATGGACCTGACGGTGCCGGAGCTCGAAGAGTTCGTGGAGCGGCACGCGCCCCACAAGCTCGGGGCGGCTCCGGCCTGAAGCGTGTTGCGGAAGGCTGTGTGCGGGCGGGGCCTCCTCGCCCGCCTTCCGCAGCCCCGTGAACGCCTCCAGCCACACCGGCTCAGCCCTCAACACCCCACACATACAGAGGAAATGCCCAGATCACAGCCTTCTGCAACACGCTTCAGGCGGCGTAGGCGGCCCAGGCCGTCCCGTGGTCGGCTGCGATGAACCGGGAGACCTGCTCCCCGACCATCATCGCAGGCGCATGAACGTTGCCCGTCGTGATCGCCGGGAACACGGAGGCGTCGGCGACCCGCAGTCCGTCGATGCCGTACACCCGCAGCCGCGGATCGACGACGGCATCGGCGTCCACACCCATCTTGCAGGTGCCTGACTGGTGGTGATAGGTCGTCACCGTGCGCCGCAGATATTCGCGCAGTTCCGGGTCGCTGACGACCTTGCCCACGTCGGGGCCCGGGTACAGCTCACGGGCGCCCCACTCCTCACGCAGGACCGAGGAGCGTCCGATGTCCCGGCACAACACCGTGGCGGCCACCAGGCTGTCCACGTCCGCTCCCGTTCGCAGCGTGCCGGGGTCGATGAGCAGCTCGTCCTCCGGTTGCGCGCCGGTCAGCCGGATCGACCCCCGGGCAGTGGGACGGACAATCCCGGCCTGCAGGGTGAAGCCACTGGGAGGCCCTGTCATCCCCGGCTGGTACATGGGGACCGGGAAGTGCAGCGGCTGGAGGTCCGGCACTGGCAGCCCCGGCCGACTGCGCCAGAACAGATGCGTCTGGGCGGGGCCGAGGCCCGGCGAGGGTCGACCGACGGGGCGCTGTGTGCTGAAGATGACGGGTGCCAGGACATGGTCGTGCAGGTTGCGTCCGACGCCCGGAAGATGGGCGACCACATCGATTCCCACGGAGCGCAGCTGGGCGGCGGCACCGATGCCGGACAGCATCAGCAGCCGGGGCGACTCGATCGCGCCTGCGCTGATCACCACCTCCGCGCGGGCGGTGGCCTTCTCGACGATCCCCTCCCGCAGCCACTCCACGCCGACACATCGGCTGCCTTCGAGGAGTACGCGCCGCACGCGGGCCCCGGTGATCACGGTAAGGCCGGGCAGGTGGGCGACCGGGTCGAGATAGGCCGCGGCCGCGCTGCACCGGCGGCCGTCGGCAATGGTGAAGTGGACCTTCGAAATCCCCTCAGGGTTGCCTGAGTTGTAGTCCGGCTGACAGGGGATTCCGGTCTCCGACGCCGCCTGGATCAGCGCGTCGTGGATCGGATCGGCGTGGTACTTGGTGAGCACCGGCAGCGGCCCGCCCGAGCCGTGCAGTTCGTCCGCCCCGGTGTCGTAGTCCTCGATGGTCCGGAAGACCGGCAACACGTCCCGCCAGGACCAGCCGTCATTGCCGAGATAGGCCCAGTGGTCGTAGTCCAGCGCCGCGCCCCGGGCGTAGATCAACGCGTTGAGCGCACTCGACCCGCCCAGCACCCGGCCGCGCGGCCAGTGCAGTCTGCGGCCGGCCGCGTGCTCCTGCGGCGTGGTGCGGTACGCCCAGTCCTGCTCGCTGAACCACAGTTCACCGAACCGCAGCGGGTCGTCGATGGCCGGGTTGGTGGCCTGGCCGCCGGCTTCCAGAAGCAGGACGTTCGCGCCCTGGTCCACCAGCCGTCGCGCTACGACACAACCGGCGGAACCGGCGCCCACGACAATGATGTCGAAGGGACCGTTGCTGAGCGATTCGGCCACGGGCCGACCTCCGTTGACGGGTCGTCGGGTTTGGGTGAGGGGCTTTTATGCCGAGGTGAAGACCAGGACCGCGTTCTGGCCGCCGAAGCCGAACGAGTTGCTCACTGCCACATCGATGTGCTGGGCTCGGGGGCCCTTCTCGACGATGTCCAGCTCGATTTCCGGGTCCAGGTTCTCCAGGTTCGCCGTCGGTGGCACGGTCTCGTTCTCCAGGGTGAGCACGGTCAGCGCCGCCTCGATCGCGCCCGCTGCACCGAGGGAGTGACCGACCACGCCCTTGGCGGACGTCACCGTCGCACGGGTACCGAGCACCTGGTGCAGAACTTTGGACTCGGCCGCGTCGTTCAGCGGCGTCGAGGTGCCGTGCGCGTTGACGTGGTCGACGTCGCCCGGGGACACGTCGGCCGAGGCCAGCGCCGCTTCCAGGGCCTGTCGGGCGCCGGCGCCCTGCGGGTCCGGGGCCGTCATGTGGTGGGCGTCGGCGGAGGCTCCGTACCCCGCGATCCTGGCGCGGACGCGCGCCCCACGGGCCCGTGCGTCCGTCTCCCGTTCCAGGATCAGTACGCCGCTTCCTTCGCCGATGACGAAGCCGTCACGATCCACGTCGAACGGACGGGACGCGGCGGCCGGTTCGTCCAGCCGTCGGGACAGAGCCCCCATCTGCGCGAACCCGGTGACAATCAGCGGACTCACACCCGCTTCGCTGCCGCCCGTGATCACCACATCGCAGCGGTCGTCGTGCAGCAGCTGTGTCGCGACTCCGATCGCGGTCGCGCCCGAGGCGCAGGCCGTCGCGGTGACGAAATTGGGTCCGCGGGCGCCGAACTCCATAGCCAGATGACCCGCGACCATGTTCGGCACCAGCAGGGGAATCAGCAGCGCGGAGACCGAGCCCGGCCCTTCGGAGAGCATGGTCCGGTGCTGCTGCTCCCAGGTCGAGACGCCGCCGAGCCCGCAGCCCATGACGACGCCGACGCGCGCGCCGTCCCACGTCTTGGGGTCGAGCCCGGAGTCGGCAACGGCCTCACGCGCGGCGACGATGGCCAGTTGGACGAACCTGTCGTGCACGAGGGTACTGCGGCGCCCGACGAGCTTGGCCGCGCTGAACCCCGGGACTGTGTACGAGATATCGACCGGCAGGCCTTCGAGGGCGGGATCGCGTTTGGCCGTCGGCAGGGCTTCGCACACGCCTCGCCAGCTCGCTTCGGTGCCGATGCCCGCGGCGGTGACCAGGCCGAGCCCCGTGACGGCGACGGGAGCAACGGTCATGACGTCTTCGCCGCGGCCGCCTGCTCCTCGATCACCTCGGCCGCCCGCCCGATGGTGTCGCGGGGGGACGCGGCGTCGTCGCTGATCTTTACGCCCAGTTCCTTCTCCACCACCAGCAGCAGCTCCACGAGGAAGAGCGAGTCCATCTCCAGGTCCTCGAAAGTCACGTCCGGTTTGATTTCCGATCGCTCGACCTCGAAGCGGTTGACCAGAATGTCGGCGAGGGTGTCGTACATGGCTGTCATCACGGATTCCCTTTCTCCGGTGGTGCTGTCCTGTGGTGGTGCGCACGAGCCAGGGCGGTGGCACCGCCCCCGGTGTCACGCCGGGCCGGTGTCACGACAGGCCGGTCTCCGGCCACGTCAGTACGGACGAGCCCCAGGTGAGACCGCCGCCGAAGGCGGTGAGCAGGATCTGGTCACCGGGGCGCAGCATCCCGGTGGCATGCGCGTGGTGGAGGGCCAGCGGGATGGACGCGGCTGCGGTATTGCCGACCTCGGCTATGTTGCTGACGGCGCGCTCGCGCGGGATGTCGAGTTCGTCGGCGAGCCGGTTGAGGATCCTCGCGTTGGCCTGGTGGGCGACCAGCCAGTCGACGTCGGTACGGCGCCAGCCGGCCCGGTCGAGCGCCGTGGTCGAAGATTTCGCCATGCGCTGTACCGCGTGCCGGAAGACCTCCTTGCCGGCCATCGCGAAGTAGCGGTCCGCGGCCTCGGCGGGCAGCCCGGTCAGACGCTGCTCCGAGCCGTCGGCACGCACAGTGATGAGATCGCGGCCCTCCCCGTCGCTGCCGAGGTCGAACGGGCCGATGGCGCCCGGTTCGTCGGGCTCCCCCGCGCGCAGCACCACCGCGCCCGCGCCGTCACCGAAGATCGCCGAAGTCGTCCTGTCCGTCGGGTCGAGAATGCTGGAGAACGTGTCCGCCCCGATGACCAGGGCGCGGGTGGACGAACCGGACGCGATCAATCCGGCGGCGTTGGCGAGACCGTAGATGAATCCCGTGCACACGGCGGAAATGTCGAACGCTGCCGCGCCGGACAGCGCGAGCCGCGTCGCCACAGTGGGCGCGGTCGCCGGACAGGGCCGGTCGGGCGTGGACGTCGCCACGACGACGGTGTCCACGTATGGGTCGCCCGAGGACTTGAGCGCCTGCTCGCCGGCCCCGACCGCGAGGTCCGAGGTGGCCGTTCCGGGCGCGGCGAAGTACCGCTGGCGGATGCCGGTCCGGGACCGTATCCACTCGTCGGAGCCACCGGACACCGCGGCGATCTCCTCGTTGGACACCGCGCGGGGCGGCAGGCAGCCGCCGATGCCCGTGAGTACCGCGGCCCGGGTCATCGGATGCCGGCCATGTGCCGAGGAGCGGTCGGCACCAGTCGGCCGAGGTGGCGTATGACCACGATCGGGTTCCCCCTGGCTCCTGGTGACGAAAGTAGCTCCCGACTCGGCATGTTCGGCATGTTCAGCACGTTCAGCCGGTTGGGCATGCCCGGCATGCTCACCGTGTTCATGCGATCTGACCGATGGCTGACGGCCGGCTGACCCCGGTCAGCGTGAGCGCGGGGTCCTGGGCCAGGATCTCGGCGTAGCGCTGTTGCAGGGGCACTCCCGGCTGTACACCCAGTTCCTCATCCAGTCGATGACGGGTGCGGTGGTACAGGGTGAGCGCCTCGCCCTGTCGTCCCGAGCGGTACAGGGCCATCATCAGCTGCGCGCAGAAGTGCTCGTTCAGGGGGTGCTGGGCGACGAGTCGGCGCAGTTCGGCGGCTGCCTGGCGGACATCGCCGACGGCCAGTCTGGCGGTGATGAGGTCTTCCCACATGGTCAGCCGACGCTCGTCGAACAGGGCGGCCGCCGCCCTGCACCGCAGGCCGTCTCCGGCGTCCAGCAGGGCCGGTCCGCGCCACAACCGCAGCCCCGACTCCAGGAGTTCGAGCGCCCGGTAGGGGTCACGGCGCAAGGCCGCCGAGCCCCGCGCCGCGAGGTCGAGGAATCGGTTGCCGTCCACGGACTCGCGCGGGATGTCCAGTACGTAGCCGTTGTGCACGGCGCGCAGCACGGTCCCGTCCGCGCGTCCCTGAGAAGGGCCGTCAAGGATTTTCCGCAAGCGCGCGGCATGCGCCTGGAGTGCGTTGTGCACATTGCCGAGAGCCTGGCCGGACCACAGCTCATGGGCGAGTTCAAGATGGGAGATCGCCCGTCCGGGTTCCAGCGCCAGGGTGGCGAACATGGCGCGTACCTTGTTCGCGCGGATTTCGCGTTCATGACCGCCCACTGTGACGGAGACGGTGCCAAGAATTTCGATGTGCACGACACTCCTAAGTCAATTCGACTCGTCGGGCGTCCAGTCGGCGGCATCGCAATGGCGTCAGTTTTACGGCTACCGCGATCTCGCGTTGATCAAATTGTTCAGACGCCAATAGTTGTCGTGCGACAGAGGGAGTGTCAAGGCAGTTCTGGCGGGTACAGGGGGCAACCCAGGGGCTCCCCCAGGGTGTCCAGGGATTCCCCCGGTGCCTTACAGGGGCAGCGGATGCAAGACTCCTGGCTCCGGAGTCCGCCGAAGAGCAACCGCGTTAATGCGATGCGCATTGACTATTCGTCGGACCGCCAATTCGGACGGGATCGGAGCAGACGCTTGACGAGTGGATCTGCAGCGAACTGGAGGCCGGTGCCTCGCCTCGACCACGTCATGGTGCTGCTCGACGGGGCCGCGCATCGCGATGTGTCGGCGAGTGGATTCCTGACACAGCGCTTCGGGAGGATCAAGCGCAAGGAGGCGGAAAGCTCGGTCGCCGGGCAGTACTCCGCACTCGGAGTGGCCGGTGAGAACACTTTGATCGAGCTGTTCGGCAGTGATCTACCCAGCGCGTCGCCGCTCACGGGCGGCCTGGTGTTCTCGTTCGAGGAGCCGGGCTCCGCGCAACGTGCCCGCGCCTTGCTGGACGCCTCCGGCGAGGTCAAGTACCACCATGACCTGGTACGTCGCTCGGTGGAAGGCACGGAAGAGCAGCAGCCCTGGTACCACCTGATCAGCGTCGACCTGGGTGAGGCCAGCCCGCTGCTGCTCTTTCTCAACGAGGTGACGCCCGAGTACTTCCAGTCCCTCGGCGCCCAGCCCGCACCGGACGGGACGCTGCCCCGGAAGAACTATCTGGACGCGGCGCTCGGGGCTCCGGCGGGGGGAAGCCGGCTGATGAGGGACGTCACCGGCGTGACGATCTCGGTTGCCGCGGAGCGCGGCCGGCGCCTCGCCGACGCGCTCGCGGTCTTCGGCTACACCGGGGCCGAAACGGCTCCCGGAGTACATGAACTGCATGGTCCCGGCCTCACCGTCCGACTGGAGACCGGCGACCAACTGGAACGCGTAACGGAAATCGAAATCGGCCTGGACCCCGAGGTATACGAATCCTCGATCCCCAGGGAATTCCGATTCGGCGAGACCTCGCGACTTGTCATCGAATCAGCAGAAACTGCGCGGTGGAGCTTCACTCCGTCGCACTGAGCGATCTTGTGCGGGATATGCCAGAAAGGCTTAGTCAGTCACCGCAGGTCGAGTGCAATCGGGGAGCCCAAAGAAATGCCTGAGACGACACCACTGTTCAGTGAGATATTCGACCAGAACGTCGCGGCGACGCCGGAAGCGATCGCGGTCGAGTTCGGTGACCAGCGGCTGTCGTACCGTGAGTTGGACGACAGATCGGCCCGGCTGGCTGCGGGGCTCATCCGCAGAGGCGTCGGCCGGGACAGTGTGGTCGGGATCGCGGCGAGCCCGTCGCTCAACCTACCGTCGGCGGTGCTCGGCATCCTGCGCGCCGGTGCGGCCTGGCTCCCTCTCGACCCCGCCTACCCGGCCGACCGGCTCCGCTACATGATCGCCGACTCCGGGCTCTCCCTGCTCGTCGCCGATCCCGACACCGCTGGTGACCCGGCGTACGACGGTCTGGAGATCATCAGCCCCGACGCGGGCCCCGCTGGCCCGACGACGCCCGCCGCCGGGGAGCCGCGGCCGCTCCCGACGCCCGGCCAACTCGCCTACGTGATCTACACCTCGGGGTCCACCGGCCGTCCCAAAGGCGTCGCACTCACCCATCGGGGGCTGGCCAATCTGGCCCGCGCGCAGATCGACACCTTCGGCGTCGAACCGGACGGCCGGGTGCTGCAGTTCGCGCCGACCAGCTTCGACGCCTCGGTATTCGAGATGACGATGGCGCTGTACGCGGGCGCCACCCTGGTGCTGGCGCCACGCGACGACATCGCGCCCGGCCCCGGCCTCGCGGACTTTCTGCGCGATCGTCGCATCACCCATCTCACGCTGCCGCCCTCGGTGCTGGCCACGCTGCCGGAGACCCCGTTGCCCGACCTGGCGGTGCTGGTGTGCGCCGGCGAGGCGCTTCCGGAGCACCTCGTCGAGCAGTGGCTGCCCGGACGCCGCATGTTCAACGCGTACGGGCCCACCGAGACCACCGTGTGGGCCACGGTCGCCGAGCTGACTGCCGACGGCGGCAAGCCTTCCATCGGCACGGCCATCCGCGACGCCCGCACCCTGGTCGTCGATGAGTCGCTGCGGCCGGTGCCCGCGGGCACGCCCGGCGAGTTGCTCATCGGCGGGGCGGGCGTGGCGCGTGGTTACCTCGGCCGGCCCGGCCTGACCGCGGAGCGGTTCATCCCCGACCCCGGCTCTGCCGAGACCGGTGCACGGCTCTACCGCACGGGTGACCGCGTGGTCGAGCGGGAGAATGGCAGCCTGGAGTTCCTCGGCCGCTTGGATCACCAGGTCAAGATCCGCGGCTTCCGCATCGAACCGGACGAGATTGCCCGGCAGCTGGCCGAGCACGCGCAGGTCACCGATGCCGTGGTGATCCCGCGTGACGACGGGACCGGGCCGCGGCTCGTCGCCTACGCGACGGGCGCCGGCCTCGACGCCGCGGGGCTGCGGGCCCATCTCGCCGAGCGTCTCCCGGAGCACATGGTGCCGGCCGTCGTTGTGCCTCTGGCGCAGATGCCTCTGACACCGAGCGGCAAGATCGACCGGGACCGACTGCCCGTGCCCGCCAGAGGATCCCGCAAATCCTCCGGCCGTACGGAGCCCCGCACCCCCACCGAACGAGCGCTCGCCGCCATGCTGGCCGACCTTCTGTCCCTCGACTCGGTCGGCGCGGACGACGACTTCTTCGCCCTCGGAGGCCACTCGCTGCTGGCCGGGCGGCTGGCTGCCCGGGTGCGCTCGGAGCTCGGCCGCGAGCTTCCCCTGCGCCGCGTGTTCGAAGCGCGCACCGTGGCGGCGATGGCCCTTCTGATCGACTCGGCTGCCGCCGGGCTGACCGTGCCACCGATCCGGGCCGGGGCGCGCGCGGACAGCGGCACGCCGGTTCCGCTGTCCTTCCCTCAGGAACGCATCTGGTTCCTGGAGAAGCTCGCGCCGGGCAACCTCGCCTACAACGCGCAAGCCACGATCCGGCTGCACGGCCCGCTCGACATCGACGCACTGCACGCCACCCTCACCGAAATCGTGCGCCGCCACGATGTGTTCCGTACCGCGTTCCGGGAGGTCGACGGTCGGCCCATGCAGTTCCCGCAGCCGACGACGCAGGTATTGCTGCCGCTGCACGACCTGGCCGGCCTCTCCGCCGACGAGGGGACGGAGCGCGCCGACGACATCATCAGGAAGACCGTGCAGGCCCCCTTCGACCTCACCACACCGCCGCTGGTCCGCTGGGTGCTGATCCGGCACGGCGAGGACGACCACACACTCGTACACGTCGAACATCACCTTGTGCACGACGGCTGGTCGTACGCGCTCTTCCTGCGTGAGTTGCAGGAGCTGTACCCGAGTCTGGCGCAGGGCAAGCCGTCGCCGCTTCCCGAGCCGGCCATCGGCTACTCCGACTTCGCCCTGTGGCAGCGGGAGTGGCTGCAAGGTGACGTCCTGGACGCGTACGTGGCGCACTGGACCAAGGAGCTCGACGGCATACCCGCCGCGTTGGAGCTTCCTACGGACCGTCCGCGACCGGTCGCGCAGAGCTTCAAGGGCTCCTCGGTGCGCATCGACCTGCCCGGGGAACTGTGCCGCAGACTGCGCGCCTACAGCCACTCCCGCGGCACCACCCTCTATTCCACGATGCTCGCCGGGTTCTCGGCGGTGATGTCGCGCTACAGCCGTCAGTGCGATGTGGTCGTCGGCAGCGGGGTCGCCAACCGGCGACTGACAGAGATCGAGCAGATGATGGGCATGGTCGTCAACACCGTGCCGTTGCGCATCGATCTGTCCGGACAGCCGGGCTTCGACGCACTGGTCCGGCGCGTCCACGACACCGTCGGACGGGCACACGAATGGCAGGACGTGCCGCTGGACCGGCTCGTCGACGCCCTGGCGCTGCCCCGCGACCCCTCACGCAACCCTGTGTTCCAGGTCATGTTCAGCTTCCACGACTCACAGATCCCGGACCTGGACTTCATGGGCATCCGCGGCTCCGTGCTGGAGCTGCACAACAATTCCGCCAAGACGGACATCAACGTGGTGGTGATCCCGCGTGCGGAGCAGCGCGCCGGGCGCGGAGTCGGTGACGACGACGCGGCCATCACCCTGATCTGGGAGTACGCCTCCGACCTCTTCGACCCCGAGACCATGCGCCGGATGGTCCAGCACTACACGACCGTCCTCGACACGGCACTCGACTCCCCCGAACTCTCCTACGAGCACCTTCCTCTGCTCACCGACGGCGAGCTGGCCGACATTCTCCGGGGAGCGCGGGGAGCGGCGACGCCGTTCCCGTACGAGCGCACTGTCCCGGAGCTCTTCGCCGAGCAGGCAGCCGCCCGGCCGGACGCGACAGCGCTCGTCAGCCGCGCGAAGTCCTACACCTACGCGCAGGTGGAGGAGCGGGCCAACCGCCTGGCCCAGCTGCTGCGGGCGCGCGGCGTCGGCAGGGACGTGCCCGTCGGCGTACTGCTCGAACGCGGCGACGAGATGGTGATCGCGCTGCTGGCGGTCCTCAAGGCCGGCGGCGGATACGTACCGCTTGACCCCGGATATCCGGCGGAGCGACTCACCGCGATGCTCGACGACGTCGCCGCGCCGCTTGTGGTGACGCGCGCGGGTCTCAAGGGGCGGCTGGCCCCGGGGGCGGTGCGGACGCTGGTCCTGGACGAGGTGGCCGAGGAGCTGGCCGACGCCCCGGCACACGCGCCGGCTGCGCAGGCTGCATCCGACAGCCTCGCGTACATCCTGTTCACCTCCGGCTCCACCGGCAGGCCCAAGGGCGTGATGGTCGAACACCGTTCAGTGCTGCGGCTGGTGTGCGGGACCGACTATGTCTCCTTCGGGCCGGACGAGCGATTCGCGCAGGTTGCCGACGCATCCTTCGACGCGCTCACCTTCGAGTTGTGGGGCGCGCTGCTGCACGGCGGTGCGCTGTTCGTCATCGACGCGGACCAGCTGCTCACCCCCGGCGGGCTGGCGGCGGCGCTGAGCGAGCACGGTGTGACGAGCATGTTCCTCACCTCGGCGCTGTTCACGGAGGTGATGACTCAAAGCCCCGCCGCCTTCGGGGGGTTGACCAATCTGCTGGTCGGCGGCGATGTGCTGAATGTGAGCCGGATACGGCAGCTGCTGGACAGTTCCGCCGCCGACCGGCCGACGCGGCTGCTCAATGGCTACGGACCCACCGAGACCACGACGTTCGCGGTGTGCCACCTGATCGAGCCGCTGCCGGACGGTGCGCCCTCGGTGCCCATCGGCCGGCCGATCGCCAACACCACGGCCCATGTGCTCGATCCGCACCTGCGGCCCGTGCCGGTCGGCGTGCCGGGCGAGCTGTACATCGGCGGACCGGGCGTGGCCCGCGGTTACGCGAACCGCCCCGGGCTCACCGCCGAGCGGTTCCTGCCCGACCCGTACGCCGGTGGCGGAGCGCGGATGTACCGCACGGGTGATGTGGCGCGCCACCGCCGGAACGGAACGGTGGAATTCCTCGGCCGGGCCGACAACCAGGTCAAGATCCGGGGATTCCGGATCGAGCCGGGGGAGGTGGAGACGGCCCTCGGCGCTCACCCCGGCGTCGGCCAGGCCGCGGTCGTCGTCGACGACGCCCCGTCCGGTCGTCGGCTGGTCGCCTATGTGGCGCGCGCGCCGGGTCGGTCCGCGCCTTCGCCGGAAGAGCTGCGGGACTTCCTCGCCCGGACGTTGCCCGTGTATCTGCTGCCCGCCGCGTATGCCGAAGTGGCGGCGATGCCCCTGACTGCCAGCGGCAAGGTCGACCGGGCCGCGCTGCCGGCCGTCGACGACAGCCGGCTGCCGCTCGACGGCCATGTGCCCCCGCGCACCGCGACCGAACGGACACTGGCCGGGCTCCTCGCGGAAATGCTCGGCGTCCCCGGAGTCGGGGTGGCGGACGACTTCTTTGTTCTCGGCGGGAACTCCCTGCTGGCGATGCGCCTGATGAGCAGGGTCAACGAACTGTTCGTCGTGGACGTGCCGCTGCGCGACTTCCTCGGCGCGCCGACCGTGGAGCGCCTCGCGTCCGCAGTGGACGCCGCGCTCGCATCCGCCGACGGCGACCGCCCGCCGCCCACGGCCCGCGGCACCGTCGGCGAGACCGATGCCGACGAGGACCTGCTCGACCGGATCGACGAACTCTCCGACGACGAGGTGAACGCACTCTTGCGTGACATGGCTGAGAACGAGGTCGAACGATGACGGACGGCGCTCTCTCCGGCGGCACGGCCGACGACCGGCGTGCCCGGCTCGCGGAGCGGCTCAAGCGGCGTATCTCGGAGCGCCATCACCCTCTCTCCTACCCTCAGCAGCGCCTGTGGTTCCTCGACCAGCTCGACCCGGGCAGCGCCGTCTACGTCGTGCCCCTGATCTACCGGATCAGCGGCCCGCTGGACGTCGCCGCCATGGAGCACGCGCTGGGCCAAGTGGTCCGCCGACATCACGTGCTGCGTACGGTCTACCGGTCGGTGGACGGCACGCCGCGCCAGTTCGTCCGGCCGGCGGAGCCCGTGACCATCCCGGTCCGCGATCTGTCCGCCCGGCCCGACCCGGCGGCCGAGGCGGAGCAGGAGTGCCGGCAGGAGGCCGGCCGACCGTTCGATCTGGCTTCGGACGTGCCCGTACGGGCCCTGCTGCTGCAGCTCGCGCCCGACGAACGCTGGCTCTGCCTGAGCCTGCATCACATCGCTTGTGACGGATGGTCGCTCGGCGTCCTTGGCAGCGAACTGTCCGCCCTGTACGGGGCTTTCAAGGACGGTCGGGAGCCGGAGCTCGCACCGGTGGAGAGGCAGTACGCAGCCTTCGCCGAGGACCAGATGGCCCGGCTCACGGGGGAGCCGCTGGAGGAGATGCTGGGTTACTGGCGGGAGCGGCTGGCCGGTGCCCCGGCCCTCGCGACGCTGCCCGCGGATCGTCCGAGGCCTCCCACGCAGAGCCACCTGGGCGACCATCTGGACTTCGCCATCGGCCCCGATGTCACCGAGCGGGTGGGCGAGTTGGCCCGCTCCAGCGGCGCCACGCCGTTCGCGGTGCTGCTGGCCGCGTTCACTGCGGTGGTGCACTCCCGGGCCGGCGGCGACGAGGTGATCGTCGGATCGCCCGTGGCGGGACGGACCAAGGCCGCTCTGCAGCCGCTCATCGGCTTCTTCACCAACACCGTGGTGCAGCGCGTTGACGTGTCCGGCGAGCCGACCTTCCAGCAGCTGGTGGCTCGCGCCCGGGATGAGAGCCGGTCCGCGGTCGCGCACCAGGAGCTGCCCTTCGAGAAGCTGGTGGAGGAGCTTCAGCCCAGCCGTGACCCGGCCCACAACCCGCTCTTCCAGCTCATGTTCAGCTATCACGAGGGTGATGCGGACGGCCTGGTCCTGCCGGGTTGCGAGGTACGGCTGGTGCCGGGCGATACCGAGACCGCGAAGTTTGACCTGACCCTGAGCCTGACCCACGTCGGCGACCGGCTGTCGGCCCGCCTCGAGTACAGCACCGACCTCTTCGAGAAGGACACGGCGCTCTCGATCGGCGATCAATTCAGCGCTGTCCTCGCCGCCGCCGTGGCCGCCCCGGACACCCCGCTGCGTCAACTGCCCGTGCTGTCACCGGACGAGACCCGCCACGTGCTCGTGGACTGGAACCCGCCCGCCGAGCCCGTACCGGACGTACTGGTTCACGAGCTGATTGCAGAGCAGGCAGTGCGGACGCCGGACGCCCCGGCGCTGCTGGGTGCGGACCAGCAGCCGCAGGACGCGATGACATACCGCGAACTGGACCGGCGCGCCGAGGCGCTGGCCGCCCGGCTGCGTGCATACGGCGTCGCCGCGGACGTTCCCGTCGGCGTCTATCTGGACCGCTCGCCCGACCTGGTCGTCACACTGCTGGCCGTCCTCAAGGCCGGCGGCGCGTATCTGCCGCTCGACCCCGGCTATCCGGCGGACCGGATCGCGTTCATGGCCGGGGATTCGCGCACGCCGGTGATCGTGACGCGAGTGTCCCTGGCCCGTCGCATCGCGGGGTTGCCCGCTTCGCTGCTGCTGCTCGATGCGCCCGGGCGGGACGTGACACCTGCCGGGCCCAGCCCGGCAGGCACCGTCTCGCCGCAGCATCTGGCGTATGTGATCTACACCTCGGGCTCGACCGGTAAGCCCAAGGGCGTGATGATTTCGCACCGCAATGTCCAGACGTTCTTCGGCGGCATGGACAAGGTGCTCGGCGGCGACTCCCCGAACACCTGGCTTGCCGTCACCAGCATGTCCTTCGACATCTCAGTGCTGGAACTGCTGTGGACGTTGGCACACGGCTACCGGGTGGTCATCCGTGGCGACGAACCGAGTGCGCACAGCGCCGGGGCGGGCGGCATGCCCGTCACCTCCTCCGTGCAGGCCCAGCCGGTGGACCTCAGCCTGTTCTACTTCGGCGGCGACCGGGGAGGCGAGCCGGGCGATGCGTACCGGCTGCTGACCGAGGGCGCCAAGTTCGCCGACCGGAACGGGTTCTCGGCCGTATGGACGCCGGAGCGGCACTTCCACGAGTTCGGCGGTCTGTACCCGAATCCGTCGGTCACCGCGTCCGCGATCGCGGCGATCACCGAGCGCGTGGCCGTACGGGCGGGCAGCGTCGTCCTGCCTCTGCACGATCCGCTCCGGGTAGCCGAGGAATGGTCCGTCGTGGACAACATCTCCCACGGAAGGGTCGGCATCTCGGTCGCCTCCGGCTGGCAGCCGGACGACTTCGTACTTGCGCCCGACGCCTACGCCGACCGCAAGAAGGCCATGATGAGCGGCCTCGACGAGCTGCGCCGGCTGTGGCGCGGGGAGACCGTACGCCGTCGCAACGGGGCCGACGCCGAGACGGACGTACGCATCTTCCCGCCGCCCCTGCAGGACGAACTGCCGGTGTGGGTCACCAGCGCGCGCAGCCCGGAGACCTTCCAGCTCGCCGGAGAGAGCGGTGCGGGGCTGCTGACCCATCTGCTCGGGCACAGCGTCGAGCAGCTCGCGGAGAAGATCCAGCTCTACCGGCAGGCCTGGCGCGAGGCCGGGCATCCGGGCAACGGCCAGGTGACGGTCATGCTCCACACCTTCGTCGGGACCGACACCGACGAGGTGCGCGAGACCGTGCGCGAGCCCCTGTGCGCGTACATCAAGTCCTCCTTCGATCTGCTGACCGGTCTCGGCCAGGCGATGGGGCGCGAGATCGATCTGCGTACGCTGCCCGAGGACGAGCTCGACCACCTCGTCGCGCAGGCCTTCGACCGGTTCTTCGAAACGTCGGGGCTGCTGGGCACGCCGGAGCACTGCGCCGATGTGATCGACCGCCTCAAGTCGATCGAGGTTGACGAGGTCGCCTGCCTCATCGACTTCGGCGTCGAGCACGAGCGAGTGCTCGCCTCCCTGGAACATCTGGCGACGACACGCGAGCTGAGCGAGTCCCGGCGTCGCACCGCGCAGGCCGACGAACCCATTGCGGCACAGCTCGTACGGCACGGGGTCACCCATCTGCAGTGCACGCCCTCGGTGGCGGGGCTGCTGGCCGAGGACGAGGAGGCCGCCGCCGCCCTGGCCGGGCTGGACCGGCTGCTGGTCGGCGGCGAGGCGCTGCCCGCCCCGCTCGCCGAGCGGCTGGCAACACTACTGCCCGGCAGGGTGCACAACATGTACGGGCCCACCGAGGCGACGGTCTGGGCGACGACGGCATCAGTGGGCGGTCCCCGGCCGGTGATGCCGGTGACGATCGGGCGGCCACTGGCCAACGTACGGGCGTATGTCGTCGACGCCTATCTGCGGCCGACGGCCGCCAACGTCCCCGGGGAGCTGCTCCTCGGCGGCCCCGGTGTCGCGCGCGGCTATCTCGACCGGCCCGCGCTCAGCGCGGAACGCTTCATGCCGGACCCTTTCTCCGCGGAGCCGGGAGCGCGGCTCTACCGCACGGGCGACCTGGTGCGTCGGCGTGCCGACGGTGAGCTGGAGTTCCTCGGCCGCCTGGACCACCAGGTCAAGGTCCTCGGCCACCGCATCGAGCTCGGCGAGATCGAGAACACGCTGGGCGCACATCCCGATGTACGAAGCGTCGTCGTCGCGGTGCGCGGGGACGACGGGCACAGCCGCCTCGTTGCCTACTGCGTGCCCGTCCCGCACGGAACGGACGCCCTGACCGGTCCCGCACTGCAGGCGTTCGGCGCCAAGTCGCTGCCGGACTACATGGTTCCCGCGGACGTTGTCTTCGTCGACGCTCTGCCGATGACGGCCAACGGGAAAGTGGACCGCGGAAAGCTGCCCGCCCTGGAGAACCGGCGGGCTGCCGTCTACCGGCCGCCGGACAACGACAAGGAGCGTCACGTGGCCGAGGCACTGGCCGAAGTGCTGCACGCGGACCGGATCGGCATGGACGACAACTTCTTCGAGGCAGGCGGAAATTCGCTGCTCGCCGTGCAGGCCAGGGCGCGGTTGCAGCCCGTGCTCGGCGATCGGCTGTCCCTCGTGGACATCTTCCGCTACCCCACCGCGCGGGCTCTGGTCGCCGCGTTCGACTCAGCGGGTGCGGCAGGCGGCGCGGGTCCGGCAGGCGCGGCGGGGGGCGGCGACGGACTGGACCGGGTGCGCAGGGCGGCGGGCAGGCGGGCCGACGCGTTGGCCCGGCAGGCGAAGCGGCGAGCGGAACGGAGCGGGGCGTGACGGGCGGCGAGGAGCTGGACGGCGTTGAGCCGGTGGCCATCGTCGGCCTGGCCTGCCGAGTACCGGGGGCCAGGACGGTCGATGACTTCTGGCGCAATATGCGCGACGGGGTGGAGTCGATCACCTGGTTCGGCCGGGAGGAGCTGGCGGCCGCGGGCATCGACGAGGAGACGCTGGCCGATCCCGACTATGTCCCCGCGTCCGGTCATCTGGAAGGCGCGGACCACTTCGACGCCTCGTTCTTCGGCTTCAACGCGGGCGAGGCCGAGACGATGGACCCCCAGCAGCGCATGTTCTGCGAGACCGCCTGGGAGGCTATGGAGGACTTCGGTCACGACCCGGCACGCTTCGACGGCACCGTCGGCGTGTTCGGCGGCTCGTTCATGAACAAGTACATGGCCCAGAACCTGAACACCAATACGCGCTTCCTGCGCTCGCCGATGGCCCCCGCGGCGCGGATGTTCAACGACAAGGACTTTCTTGCCACCCGGATCGCCTATCTGCTCGACCTGACCGGCCCGGCCTACACGGTGCAGACGGCGTGCTCGACCTCGCTGGTCGCCACCCACCTGGCCTGCCAGTCGCTGCTCAGTTACGAGTGCGATGTCGCGCTGGCCGGCGGGGTGACGGTCAATGTGCCGCTGAAGGCCGGCTATCCGGTCGCGGACAGCGGGCTCTTCAGCGGCGACGGCCGCTGCCGCCCGTTCGACGCGAAGGCCGGCGGCACGGTGCCGGGCAACGGCGCTGTGGTGCTCGTGCTGCGCAGGCTGTCCGAGGCGCTGGCCGACCGTGACCACATCTACGCCGTGATCCGGGGTTCTGCGGTCAACAACGACGGTTCGATGAAGGCGGGATTCGCTGCCCCCAGCGTCGACGGCCAGGCCCGGGTGATCGCTTCGGCGCTGGCGATTGCCAACGTCGATCCGTCCACCATCGGCTATCTGGAAGCGCACGGTACCGCCACTCAAGTGGGCGACCCGATCGAGGTCACCGCACTGACGCAGGCGTTCCAGCTGCCCGACGACGCCGTGGGCCAGTGCGCGCTGGGCTCGGTCAAGGCCAACATCGGGCATCTGGACGCGGCGGCGGGCGTCGCCGGACTCATGCGGGCCACCCTCGCCGTACATCACGCACAGATCCCTCCCACCGCGAACTTCACCCAGCCCAACCCCGAACTCCGGCTGAAACACACGCCGTTCTATGTGCCGAACGGCGCCCGCGACTGGCAGCCGGCGAGCGGACCGCGGCGGGCCGGGGTGAGCTCCTTCGGAGTGGGCGGCACCAACGCACACGTCGTCATCGAACAGGCACCGGCCACAGCCACCGAGTCCTCGCCGGCGCAGCCGCGGGAGTGGCAGCTGCTGCCCGTCTCCGGACGTGACCGGACCACCGTGGATGCCGCGACCGAGCGGCTGGCCGTCCACCTCGAGCGTGCGGATTCGTCCCAGACCCTGGCCGACGTTGCGTTCACGCTGCAGGACGGCCGACGGAGCTTCGGGCTGCGGAGGTTCACGGTCTGTACGGACACGACGGACGCGGTGCGCGCGCTGCGGGGAGAGGAGCCGGACCGGCTGATCACCAGAACCGCGCCCGACGGGAAGCACGAGGCGGTCTTCGCCTTCCCCGGCGGCGGCATGCAGCACCCGGACATGGGCCTGGACATCTACCGCTCGGAGAAGGTGTTCCGTACCGAGGTGGACCAGTGTGCCGAGCTGCTGGCGCCGAGGCTTGGGTTCGACCTGCGCAGGCTGCTCTTCCCCGCCGCCTTCACCGCGCTGAGCGGCAAGGAACTCGCCGGTGGCGCCGCCACTATGGGACGCGGCCAGGGGGCCGGCGTGGTATCCGCGCTGTTCACCATCGAGTACGCGCTGGCGCGTCAGCTGATGGCCTGGGGCGTACGCCCAGCAGCGATGATCGGGCACAGCCTCGGCGAGTACGTTGCTGCCTGCCTCGCCGGAGTGTTCACCCTCCCGGGCGCGCTCGACATCACCCTCGCTCGGGGCGAGCTGTTCGCGAAGATGCCGCCGGGCCGGATGCTCGTCGTGCAGCTGCCCGAGGAGGAGCTGCTGCCCCTGCTCTCCGACCGAGTGTCGGTCTCGGCGGTCAACGCGCCCGATCTCACGGTGGTCGCAGGGCCGGACGAGGACATCGCGGCGCTGCTCACGGACCTTCGGGCCGGCGACATCGACTGCCGCAAGGTGAGCGTGCCGGTGGCCAGCCACTCGTGGATGGTCGACCCCTATCTCGAAGAATTCACCCGCAAGGTCGAGCAACTTGCCCTGTCCAAGCCGGAGATACCGTTCGTCTCCAGCGTCACCGGCACCTGGATCACTCCGGTGGAGGCCACATCCGCCGCGTACTGGGCGCAGCATCTGCGCCGGCCGGTGCGGTTCGCCGACGGAGTGCGCAGCGTTCTCGACCGGCCCGGCCGGATGCTGCTGGAGGTCGGCCCGGGCAAGGTGCTGACGTCGCTGGCCACCGCCCAGCGGATGGCACCGGCTCCGGTCGCGGTCTCCACGATGGGGCTGCCGCGCGACCCGACGCCCGATCTGGCCCACCTGGTCACCGCCGTCGGCCAGTTGTGGCAGCAGGGGGTCCCCGTGGACTGGAACGCCTTCCACGGCGAGGCCGCCCCGCGCCGTGTGCAGCTGCCCACCTATCCGTTCCAGGGCAAGCGGTACTGGGTCGAGGCGCAGCGGACCCGGCCGCACACCGAGCCGGAGCCGGACTTCGTGGATGCGGCACCCGAGGCGGTCGGGGACCACGCCGACGGGCAGGTGGCTCCACGCACCGAGACGGAACGTCAAGTAGCCGACATCTGGTGCAGCTTGCTGGGTGTCGACCGGATCGGAGTCGACGACGACTTCTTCGATCTGGGAGCGCACTCGCTGATGGTGACGCAGGCGACCCGCCAGCTGCGGCGCATGGGCGTCACCGGCCTCGCCGCCCGGGACGTGCTGCGCGCGCCGACGGTGGCGGCGCTGGCCGCCATGGTCGAACGGGCGTTGGGCGGCACGGATGCCCCGGCTGTGCCGTCGGGCCCGGTCCTCGAGGACGAGGTGCTGCTGGACGAGGACATCCGGGCGGGCGATCTGCCCGCTCCGCACGACGGACCGCCGAGGGCCGTGCTGCTCACCGGCGTCACCGGCTTCGTCGGCGCTTTCCTCTGCGCCGAGCTGCTGGAACGTACGGACGCCACAGTCCTGTGCCTGGTACGGGCCGCGGACGTGGCGGAGGGACTGGAGCGGGTCCGCTCCGCACTGGACTCGTACGGCCTAGCGGTGCCCGGGAAGCGGCTGCGCGTGGTGACCGGCGACCTGGCCAAGCCGCTGCTCGGCCTGACGCCGGACAGCTTCGACGAGCTGGCCACAGAGGTCGACGCCATCTACCACTGCGGCGCATGGGTCAACTTCGTACGCCCCTACCGTGCCCTGAAGTCGGCCAACGTGCTCGGCACCCAGGAGATTCTGCGGCTGGCTGCCCGGTCGCGCCTCAAACCCGTGCATCACATCTCCACGCTGGCGGTCCTCGCCGGTGCGATGACCGGCGAGCTGGACACCCTCCGCGAGGACGATCCGCTGCCTCCGCCGGTCGGCCACGACACCTCGTACAGCCAGAGCAAATGGGTGGCCGAAGGCCTGGTCGGGATTGCACGGGAGCGCGGGATCCCGGTGTCCGTCTACCGCGCGGGCGGGGTGTTGTGCGACAGCCGTAACGGCGCCGCCAACAGCGAGGACTACATCACCAAAGTCATCCAGGGATGCGTCCAGCTGGGGCTTGCGCCGCTACGCGCGTACGAACTGTCCGTCGGCACGGTCGACCACCTGGCGAAGCTGGTCGTCGGACTGTCCCAGCGGCCGGAATCCCGGAACCGGACGTTCCACACCATCGACCCGCAGCCGCTCGAGTGGAACCACATCTTCCAGAGGATCAGGGAGTTCGGGTACCCCGTGCGCAGCGTGCCCTTCGAGGAGTGGCGTGCAGCGCTCATCGAGCAGGTGGACCGTGAGGGCGAGGACAACGCCCTGGCACCGCTGATGGCCATGCTCGGAGATGTGCCCGACCGGCGGATGCCCGCGATCGACTGCGGCAACGTCCTGCGGACGGTGCCGCCGAACCTGGCACCCGCACCAGCCCTGGACGCCTCCTTCTTCCAGCGGATGCTCGGGTTCTTCGTACGCCGGCAACTGCTGCCCCCGCCCGAGGGCGGCGCAACCACCACCAGGACGGAGAAGTGACGCGACATGCCTCAACTCCTGACCGGCGCCACGGTCATCGACGGACTGGGCGGCGACCCGGTGCCCCGGGGTTCGGTGCTGATCGACGGAGAACGGATCGCCGACGCGGACGTAAGGGGACCGGCGCGCGATGCCGACCTCGTCGACCTCAGCGGGCTGACCTTGCTGCCCGGCCTCATCGACGCGCATGTCCACCTCGGGCACTCCAGCGAGTCGCGGGCCATCCTCAACATGGAACTGTCCGTCGCCGAGCGGGCCGCGGACATCTTCCGCACGCTGCGCCAGACCCTCGAAGCCGGGTTCACCGCGGTCCGCGACTGCGGCGGGATCGACCATGGAGTGCTGCGCACCGTGGGCCGTGGGCTCGTGCCCGGGCCCAGGATCTGGGCGTCCGCGTCCCCCCTGGTGCAGTGCGGTGGACACGGGCACCTCGGCTCGCCGTTCCTGCCGCCGGATGAGACCTTTCACTTCCGGGTGCGCGGGCTGACCGCCGTGGGCCGTATCTCCGACGGCAGTGACGAGGTGCGCAAGGCCGCTCGTGAATGCTTCAGGCAGGGCGCGAGCTTCCTCAAGATGGCAGTCACCGGCGGGGTGGTGTCCATCGCCGATTCGCTGGAGGACACCCAGTTCACCATCGAGGAGATCGCCACCGCGGTGACCGAGGCACGGGCCCGGCACACCTACGTCACCGTCCACGCGCACAACGTCGCGGGCATCCACAACGCGGTCAAGGCGGGCGTGGAGTGCGTCGAGCACGGAACCGGGATCGACGAGGAAACAGCCGCGATGATGGCGGCCGGCAACGTCAGCCTCGTGCCGACCCTGTCCATCGCGCAGGTCCTCACGGAGAACTTCGAACAGCACGGACTGCCGCCGCAGATCCGCGAACGCGTCGGCGACACAATGCAGGGCATGACCGACGGGCTGCTGGCCGCCCGGGAGGCCGGCGTCCCCGTCGGCTCCGGCTCCGATCTCATCGGGCCGAACCAGAACCGGCGCGGCCTGGAGATCGCGCTCAAAGCCAAGATCCTCGGTGCGCGCGAGGCGATCATGTCGGCCACCTCGGTGAACGCCTCCATCATGCGCGTCGCGGACAGGATCGGCTCGATCGAGGCGGGCAAGTACGCCGATCTCGTCGCGGTGGACTTCGATCCGCTCGCCGAGCCCGAACTCTTCGACAACCCCGACCGCGTCGTCCTTGTGATGAAGGGCGGCACCATCGTCAAGGACACCCGCAAGTAGCGGGGGGAGAGGCAGCTCATGGCGGACCACGGCAGCACTCCGGAAACAGCCAGCAGCTATGCAGTAGTGCTCAACGAGGAGGAGCAGTACTCGATCTGGGACGTGTCGCTGCCGATGGCGGACGGCTGGCATGAAGAGGGGTTCTCCGGCAGCAAGGAGGACTGCCTCGCTCACATCGAAGACGTGTGGACGGATCTGCGCCCACGCAGCGTGCGCGCCGGCTGAACCGCCGGCCACGGCCGGGAAGGGAGACGATTGACTTGGCCATGTGGCCGAGCGAGTTGAAGCCATTGGTCGTCGGCATCGGCGGCACGGGACGACCTGGATCGACGACGGACAAGGCGCTGGCAATGGCGCTGCAGGGCGCGGCGGAGGCCGGTGCCCGGACCCGTCTCTTCGATGCCGGATCTCTCGGCTTGCTGCCGCTCTTCCAGCCGCAGCATACGGAGCGCAGCGAGACCACCCTCGAACTGCTGGACGCCCTCGCCCGCGCGGACGGTGTGCTGCTGGCCAGCCCCAGCTATCACGGCGGCGTCTCGGGGCTGGTCAAGAACGCGCTGGACTATCTGGAGGATCTCAGTGACGACCCGCGCCCCTATCTGGACGGGCGTGCAGTCGGCTGTGTGGTCACCGCCGCGGGGTGGCAGTCCGCCGGGACCACCCTGTGCGCGCTGCGGTCCATCGTGCACGCGCTGCGCGGCTGGCCGACCCCGTTGGGCGTCGCGCTGAACACGACCGAACATCCTCTGACCTCAAGCGACATCGAGACCGGCCGCCGATTCGAGACGCAGCTGCTGACGGTCGGCCGGCAAGTGACCGAATTCGCCATGGCGTTCGGTGGCTCGAGCGAGGCCATGGCGGGGGCAACCAGATGACCGCGCAGCCCGAGTCCACACCTCAGCCGGCACGTGCCGTACGGCACACCACCGCAGAGCGCATCGAGAAGTTCAGGGAACGGCAGCAGCTGGCACGCGAGCCGGGATCGCCACGGGCAGCGCGGCGGCAGCACGTACTGGGAAAGCTCACCGCGCGCGAGCGCATCGAACTGCTCCTGGACGACGGCTCCTTCATGGAAACCGACCCGCTGGCCCGCCATCGCTCGACCAACTTCGGCATCGACAGCCGACGCCCGATGGGCGACGGCGTGATCACTGGACTGGGAACCGTCGACGGCCGTCAGGTGTGCGTGTACGCCCAGGACGCGACCTCCTTCAACGGCAGCGTCGGCGAGGTGTTCGGGGAGAAGGTGGGCAAGCTCCTCGACATCGCCATGCAGATCGGCTGCCCGGTGATCGGCATGAACGACTCCAGCGGCGCGCGGCTCCAAGAGGGCGTGCTGGCCCTCTCCGCGTACGGCCAGGTGGCCAGGAGGGTGGTCACCGCGTCGGGAATGATCCCGCAGATCTCGGTCATCATGGGCGTGTGCGCCGGCGGCGCGGTGTACACCCCGGCCGCGACGGACTTCATCGTCATGGTCAACCGGACCTCGCACATGTTCGTGACCGGTCCCGACGTGATCCGCTCGGTGACCGGTGAGACGGTGGGCCTGGAAGAGCTCGGCGGGGCGAGCGTTCATGCGCGGCGGACGGGCAACGCGCACTACATGGCGGCCGACGAGGAGGACGCCCTCGCTTACGTCAAGGACCTGTTGTCGTATTTCCCGAGCAACAACCTGGCCGAGCCGCCGAGTTACCCCACACGTGTCGATCCGGCGGGCACGGCCCGGGACCTTGAACTGGACTCGGTGATCCCGGACGTCTCCGAGCAGCCGTACGACATGCACCAGGTGATCGAACGGCTCGTGGACGACGCGGACCTGCTCGAAGTGCACCCGCAGTTCGCGCAGAACATTCTGTGCGGGTTCGCCAGGATGGAAGGGCACACCATCGGCGTGGTGGCCAACCAGCCCATGCACCTGGCCGGCTCGCTGGACATCGACGCCGCGGAAAAGGCCGCTCGGTTCGTCCGGTTCTGCGATGCGTTCGGCATTCCGATCCTGACCCTGGTCGATGTTCCCGGCTTCCTGCCGGGCACGGTCCAGGAGTACGGGGGGATCATCCGCCGCGGCGCCAAACTCGGGTTCGCCTACATCGAATCCACCGTGCCCAAGATCACCGTCATCACCCGCAGGGCGTTCGGCGGAGGGTATGCGGTGATGGGATCGAAGGAGCTGGGCGCGGACATCTGCTTCGCCTGGCCCACCGCGGAGATTGGCGTGATGGGCGCACGCGGCGGCATCGACCTGCTGTTCCACCGCGATCTCGCCGCATCCGAGGACCCCGTGACGCTGGAACGGTCCCTCACCGAACAGTACGAGGAGACGCTGACCAGCCCCTATGCCGCGGCCGAACGCGGCTGCGTCGACGACATCATCGCACCGTCCGAAACGCGGATTTCCGTGATCAGGGCGCTGCGCGCCCTGCGGAACAAGCGGGTCGCGCCGCTGCCGAAGAAGCACAGCAATATTCCACTCTGACAGGACTGACAGGACAGGAGTTGCTGATCACATGGCGCAGGCACGGGAGGGGCTGAACGCACAGTTGCGGACGCTCATCGGGATCTCTGCCGGGATTCCGCTGGGTCCGGGCATGGGTGTGCCCGACGGGAAGGACAGCCCGGGCACAGGCGCGGATGACCCGTCCTGCCTGAGGTGTGGCCTGCCGGCCGAACACCTCGGGCAGGACGGACCGGCAAGCAGGTCCGTCCCTCCGGACCCCGTCGCGTCAGTGCCCTGAGGCGGAGTCGGGCAGGGAGTCCGGGCCCTCGCGGGTTACTGTCGCGGCGACGGCTGCCCTGTTCGACACACCGAGTTTGGCGAAGACATTGGACAGATGCATCTCCACGGTCTTCTCCGCTATATGCAGCTTCTTGGCGATCAGCCGGTTGGTCAGCCCGTCGCTCACGAGCGCGGCGATCTGCTGCTCCCGGCCGGTCAGAGCGATCACGCTGCTTTCCGAATCGGTGCTCCTGGCGTGTGGAGCACGGGCGGCCAGCCTGCGGCGCTCGACGCGCGCCGCTCGCGCCAGAGCGGAGGCTCCCAACTGCTCACAGGCCAGCTGGGTCGCCTTCAACTCCTGTGCCGCGTCGTCGAATCGGCCCTGTTGCCACAGGGCGAGGCCCACGGCCACGCGAGCGCGCAGTGCGTCGATCGCCCGGCCCGCCTCCTCCAGCCCCGCCGCGGCATGCTGTGCGGGAGCCAGTGCCGCTTCCGGGTTCTGACGAAGCAGCACCTGCGCTTCGGCCAGAGTTGCAAGAGCTATACGGCCGGGCTGCTCGAGGAGGTTCGCCGCGTGCATGGCCCGCTGCGCCCAGTCCGCCGCCCGCGCCGGTCGGCCCGCGGCGAGCTCCGCCCGGACAAGCAACTCGTACCAGGCGACTCGAGAACCGGCGTCGGCGGTCGGCAGGTCCGCACCGCCCGCGTCGGTAACCAGAGCCAGGCATCCCTCGTGGTCGCCGTTGAGCAACCTGGCTTCAGCCAGAATCCGCAGAGCGAGTGCTTCCTTCCAGCTGCTGGCCGAGTGCCGGGGCTGCAGCGTGGCAGCGAAGGAGTTCTGCAGCGCGCCGTCGAGATTGCCGAGAGCGATGTCCACGTATCCCTGCACCGCGTAGGCGTTGACGAGTTCTTCCGGGCTGTCCGTGCGCTCGGCGAGGTAGACCGCGTGCTCGACGGCGATCTGTGCCTCGGTGAGTTTGCCCCGGTCGCGGAGTACGAACGCCTTGCCGGCCAGCAAGTGCGGCATAAACAGCCGGTAACCGCTGCGCGTGGCGAAGCTGACCCCCTTGTCGAAGTGCCGGAGTGCTTCGTCCCAGCGTTCGAGCAGCACCTCGCTCCAGCCGATCCACATCACTGCATCCAGGCTCTGCGCGAGCTCGCTGTCCAGCATCCCGTCCAGGATCGTGGTTGCCTGTCCGAGCAGCTCATAAGCGAGTCCCGTCCGCCCGTTGGCGGTGTTCGCCATGGCCATGAGACCGAGGCAGGACGCCTGCAGGGGGCGGTGCCCGTGCCGCTCCACCACGGCCAGCGCCTCTTGCGCCCACTGATAGCAGCCCAACGGGTCGCCGCTGTGCAGCTGTCCGGCGGCTATTTCGAACTTGAGCGATGCGCGGACCAGGGCGTCCTCGCTGCCGAGGGCGTCGAGCTCCAGGCGCAGCATGGCGTCCGTCTCCTCGCGGCCCCCGAGCAGCCGTTGCACCATCGCGGCGAAGGCCACGGCTTGGGCGTGCTGGGGTGCCGGCTCCCGGGGCAGGATGCTCAGCGCCTCATGCATCAGATCGCGGCACTCCTGCAGCTGGCCCGTCGCCCCTCGCGCCTCTGCGAGCTGGGTCATCATCCTGGCCCGCCGGCCCTCGAAACGGGGCTGCTGCGGGAGGGCGCGAAGTGCGGTGGTGAGCCAGGCCGATGCCCTACCGGGGTCGGTGGAGGCCACGGTGCGGGCGGCTTCGTCGAGCAGTTCGACGGCGGGGAGATCGCCATGCTTGATCCATTGCTCCACATGCGGGGCGCGCTCGACGGCTGGGGCGCCACGCGTACACAGGGCTTCGTCGGCGCGGAGGTGCATGTCCACGCGCCAGCTCAGTTCGCTGTGGTTGTATACGGCCCGGTGGACCACCGGGTGACGGAAGGCGAAGTACTGGCCGGGTACCACCGGGTGAACCAGGTCCCGCCGGATCAACTCGCCGATCGTGCCCAGCACCGCGGTCTCGTTCCGGCCCAGCATCTGAGTGAGCAGCCCGGCTTCGAACTCGTGGCCGACGACCGCGGCGGCATCCGCCACCTCCCTCATCTCGGGTCGCAGGGGGGCCAGTTCCTCGGTGTACCGGGCGTAGTTTCCAAAGCGTGGGGTCTGGTTCAGCCGGGACAGATCGTCACGTGCGGTGAAGACCGGCTGTTCGGAGATGAGCGCCTTCAGATATCCCGGGTTTCCGCCGCTCTCCCGGTACAGGTGCCGGCGGTTGAACTCGGTGGCCTCACCGGCCAGCATCTCGCCCACTTCCTCTTCCAGAAGCGGTTCCAGGTGTATGTGCTCGACGATCACCTGCTCGGACCGGCCTCGGAGGGCCGCCTGCAGCGATGGGGTTGCCTGCCGATTCCGATAGGCGAGCACGAACAGCACAGGAGCCCGCGGTGGCCTGCGCAACAGACTCGCCAGGAGTTCAACGGAGGCTGGATCGGCGACGTGATAGTCGTCAAGGACAAGAACCAGCCTGGGCACGGACAGTTGATCCAGAAATTCGCGTACGGCGCGGAAGCCGGTCTGCGCCATGGACTTCACAGCGTCCGCCGCACGTTCTCGGTCGAAGTCCATGGTCAGCCGGAGCACCGTGTTCAACTCCTCGCGCTGCCAGGGGGGAAGTCCCTCCACTGCTGCGCGCACGAGATCATGCTGGTCGTCGAACGCGTCCGAGATCAGACCGAATGGTGCGTCACCATCATGTCGATTGACCCTGCCGGTGAATACATGGGAGTTTCCGGAACGGGCGATGCCGGCGAACTTGCCCAGTACCGCAGTCTTGCCAATACCTGGGTCTCCCGTTATTTTGACAAGCCGGGCAACTGGCTGCCGCGCCCCTACCTGACGGAGGGCGCCGCTCAGCGCACTTAAGACATCTCGCCGTCCGGCGAGAGTCTCTGTCTGTGCGGGAGTAGGTGCAGATTCTGCTGTATCCCACATTTCCGAATCGGGTGAAATAGCTAACTGACGCAGATTACGGCCGGTACGTGCCATCGCCCCCCCCGTCGTGGCAGTAGGGCGCACATCCGCGTCGGTGCGGACCGCTCCCCCGTGCTTCGCACACTACGCTTCGCACATTAGCAGCAGGGCGCGTGACCGCACAGGTGCTCGATGTAACATGCATATTGCCATTACCCCTGCAATCTGCATGCCGACCGCCGTCTTCGACATGAGTTCGTAGGCAGGGAGTGTTCGAAATCGCGCGCGGGGTGAGCCCCGCGGGGCACGGCATGGGCGAGGAGTTTGACCTGAACTTGCCGAAAATAATGGCTGATTCGCGGTGGCCACAGGTGTAGATCAATTGTGGGTGTCTTGTTCTGCACGGTGCCGCGGCGGCGGGGCGCCGTCGGCCCGGCCGGGTCGTCAGTATCCGGATCCGGGGGGGGGGTTGGGCTGACAAGTAGGCACGGGGAAGACTGATCGGCCCCTGTCCCTGCCCAGGGATATCCCCAGTGCCTAGCGAGCCTCGAGTGGACCAGACTTGGCGCGTACTTCCTCTGACCCGTGCACCTGCTCTGTCCGAGTGCGCGGGCTGTCGCTGTTTGGAGGAACGCGCGTGAGTACACGAATCTATGCACTCCCGGTCGAACAGACGCGGTGGCAAGTTCCCGGTGGGGGAACGACGGTGTTCGACTGGGAATACGACGAGGGCCGCGACCGGCTGCTCGGCCTGTACGAGAAGGGCAAGCAGAAACAGTGGGATGCGTCCGAGCGGATTGACTGGTCGATCGACATCGACATCAGCAACCCCATGGGTGTGCCGGAACAGACAATTGCCATCTATGGATCCCGAGTATGGGACAAGCTCAGCCAGAAGGACAAGGGCGTTATTCGCCATCACCTCGCTTCTTGGCAGTTCTCGCAATTTCTGCACGGTGAGCAGGGTGCCCTGATCTGCTCTTCGAAGATCGTTCACACTGTGCCCGATCTTGATTCCAAGTTCTATGCGGCAACTCAGGTGATGGACGAGGCCCGGCACGTCGAGGTCTATTCGCGCTACCTCAGAGAGAAACTGGGTCTGGCATACCCGATCAATCCCAGCCTCAAGTCCATCCTCAATGACGTCGTATCCGACTCCCGCTGGGACATGACATACCTGGGCATGCAGGTTCTCATCGAAGGGCTGGCACTGGCCGCGTTCGGGCTGATCCGGGACAACGCCACGGAGCCGCTCGCCCAGGCACTCAATACCTACGTGATGCAGGACGAGGCACGGCATGTCGCATTCGGCCGGCTCGCGCTTCGCGAGTACTACCCCGAACTCACCCAGGCGGAACGGGACGAGCGCGAAGAGTTCTGCATCGAGGCGTGCTACCAGATGCAGGAGCGGTTCGTCGGCGAAGAGGTCTGGCGCAATCTAGACATCGATGCGGACGAGTGCATCGAGTTCATGCGCAACTCCGAGCACTTCCGTGCCTTCCGCAGCCATCTCTTCTCCCGCATTGTGCCCACGCTCAAGGACATCGGCCTCTTCGGACCGAAGATGAAGCATGCGTTCGGTGAGATGGGAATCATCGGCTACGAGCATCACGACCTCGACTCCCTCATGGAGCAGGACGAGAAGATCGCAAGCGATCTCGACCGCACCAGGATCGAGCAGGTCGAGAAGGTGATCACGCTGGGCGGCGCCGACGTCTGACGGTGCGCAGGCTCCATATCTGAAGGCCGGATCCGGCCTTTCCACATCCAGTTTCCTCGGGAGTGCTGAGTAGTGACGACATCCGAACCGGCCCGCACGCGGCGGGGATACCTCGCGGTGACGCTGACGGCGTCAGGGGGCACCTTCCTCGCGATGCTCGACTCCACGGTCACCAACCTGGCGGTGCCGGATCTGTCCAAGGACTTCCCCACCGCCTCGTTACCCAACCTCTCCTGGGTCATCAGCGCCTACGCGGTGATGTTCGCCGCGCTCCTGGTGCCGGCCGGGCGGCTGTCGGACGTACTGGGCCGGAAACGTCTGTTCCTTCTCGGCATCGGGATCTTCACCGTGGCCTCGCTGCTGTGCGGTGTTGCGCCCAACCTCCCTGTACTCATCGCGACCCGCGGGCTGCAGGGGGTGGGCGCCGCCGCGATGATCCCGGCATCGCTGGCGATCCTGCTCCTCGACGGGCCGGCAGACCAACGGGTGAAGTCGATCGGCTTGTGGAGCGCGGCCTCGGCGTTCGCCGCGGCGGTCGGCCCCAGCGTCGGCGGGGTGCTGGTCGACCTGCTCGGCTGGCGCTCGGTGTTCTACGTCAACCTCCCCTTCGGTCTCCTGCTGATTTTCGCGGCCGTACGGCTGCTGCCCCGTCCCGCCGGCTCGGACAAGAGGCAGATTCCGGACCCGCTCGGCACCCTCCTGGTCGCTCTCGCGGTCGGTGCAATGACCGTGGGAGTCACCGAGGGCGGCACCTGGGGCTGGTGGGACGGCAGGACACTGGCCTGCCTGGTGGGCGGAGCCGCCGGTGCGGTCGTCGCCGTGCTGCGCTCCAGGAAGCATCCGGCTCCTGCCCTCGAGACGTCTCTGCTGGGCAATCGCTCCTTCGCCGTCACGAACGTGGTGTCGCTCCTGTACGGCATGGCGCAATACCCGTGGCTGCTGGTCAGCGTGCTCTACCTGACCGGCTCCTGGCACTACTCCGAGCTCAAGGCGGGCTTTGCCATGACACCGGGCGCGGTCGCGGCGTCCGTCGCCGCGCTGGCCATGAGCCGGCTGGCCCCGCGACTGGGAGGACCCCGAGGCGCCACGCTGTCCGGGCTGCTGGCCTTCGTGGCGTGCGGTCTCTGGATGGTCTTCGGGCTCACCGACACCCCCTCGTTCCTGACCTTCTGGCTGCCCGCGGGATGTCTGGTCGGCATCGGCATGGGGGCGGCCACAATGGGGACCTCGGCCGCGGCGGCGCTGAGCGCTCCGCCCACCCGGTTCGCCGCGGCAAGCGGAATGAACACCACCGCGCGGCAATTCGGCGGCGCGCTGGGCATCGCCGCACTGGCGGTGATCGTGCAGCAGCGCACCGAGGACGGCGGCGGCACGAACCTCGACGCGTATGTGGGCGTCTTCGCCTTCTCCACCGTCGCCGCCGGCGTCGCACTGCTCATCAGCCTGTTCTGGCTGCGTGTCACCCCGCCCCCGCAAGCGCAGGCCGCCCCCGCTGCCAGGCCCGGGACGGCGTCGCCCGCCGCTGAGGAACGGAGCCGAGGATGATGGACTCCGAGCGGCACGAGGACACCCCACGGCGTACGGCACTGGTGACCGGCGCCAACAAGGGGCTCGGCAAGGAGATCAGCCGACAGCTCGCGGCGCTGGGGATGAGCGTTCTGCTCACCGCCCGGGACGACGAGCTGGGCAGAGCCGCTGCGGCCGAACTCGCGGCCGAGGGCGGCGACATCCGATTCGCACGGCTGGATGTGACCGAGGAGAAATCGGTCCGGTCGGTCGCCGAGCTCGTCGACGGATATTTCGGCCGTCTCGACATCCTCGTCAACAACGCGGGAGTGAGCGGAGTGGTCCGGGGGGAACGCCTGCCCCTCGACGAGATTTCCGTCGAGACGCTGAGGAGCACGCTCGAGACGAACTTCGTCGGAGCGTTCGCGCTCACGCAGGCGTTGCTGCCCGCGCTGCGCACCGCTGGGGGCCGGGTAGTGAATGTGACCAGCGCGCTGGCCACCTTCGCACGGACCACGGGAAGCGGTCCGGCGGGACGGGCGGACCTCATTCCGTACTGTGCGTCCAAGGTGGCCCTGAACATGACCTCAGTGCTCCTCGCCGACCAGCTGAGGGAATCGGGCGTCACCGTCTGCTCGGTCTCTCCCGGATACGTCGCGACCGACATGAACAACTTCGCGGGTACGAAATCAGCTCGCGACGGCGCACGGACGGTTGTGCGCTGGGCCACCGCAGCCCCCGATGAGCCGCCCGACCGGGCCTTCATCACGGAAGAGGGTGTCGCGCCCTGGTGAGGGACCACGGGCAAGAGGCGGCCTGGTCTGCGATTTCGTGGTCGCGGGGGGGGTGGGTCGGGGCTCGCCGTAGCGGCGGCAACGATTCACCCACTTCGACGCCGTCACTCGCGATATCCCCATCTCCGCGGCAACATGCGCGACCGGACGGGTGCGACAGCGCTCGATGAGCCGGCGGCGCCCTTCCGGGGTGAGCGGGGCGTTGCGGTGAGTCATGCGACCCGGACGTCTTCGGCCGGCGCGGCGGGCTCAGGGGCGGACAAATGTATCCGTTTGGGCAGCAAGAGCGGGGTGGCGAGCAGGAGAACGCCGGACATGGTGATCGCGGCGAGCGGGCTGGTGAGTGTGGCGAGAACGCCCCAGATCACCATCAGGGCAGCTTGTAGGAGTTTGCTGATGGCACTCCATGTACTGAGGATTTGGGCGGTCTGATCCGTGGGAGTCCGTTGCAGGCGTTCTGTTGCGTAGATCGGATTGAAGATGCCCATGCAGGTGATCAGCAGGCCCTCGACGATGATCACGGTGAGTAGTCCGGGGATGCCGGGACGGACGAACGTGAGACCGAGTGGGAAGAGCGATCGCAGCCGGCCGGAGACGACCATGACCCGGTACCGGCCGTAGCGGGTCACGAGGCGCGCGGAGAGGCGGGCGCCCACGAAGCCGCCGAGTGCCGGGATGCCGAAGGCAAGACCGTACTGCCAGGCCGGGAAGTGGTACTGGCCCAGCAGGAGGACCGACAGGAGCGGGACGGTGGCCATGATGAGGCCGCCGACCAGGATTGAGTTGAGGAACAGGCGCCTTAGTGCGCGGTCGCTGAGGATGAACCGCCAGCCGCCCAGAAGGTCGGCTCCGCGCAACCTGGTGGCCCGGTCGCGGGGTGCCGCGACGTCGCCTCCGCGGATGCGGAGGACCCCGAGCGCGGACAGCAGGTAGCTGAGGGCGTCGGCCATGACAGTGATGACCGGGCCGAGCAACCCTATGAGTGCACCCCCGAGGGGCGGGCCCGCCGCGGTCGCCACCCAGCTCGTGCCCTCGAATCTCCCGTTCGCCACAAGGAGGTGATCGCTACGGACGAGATACTTCAGATACGCGCCGGATGCGGCAGTGAAGGCGATGCTCGCGGTCCCGGAGATGATCGAGACGACCAGCAGTTGGCCGTATGAAAGCAAGCCGAGGACGTACGCGATCGGGACACTTGCCATCGCGACGAACCGGATCAGGTCCATCGCGATCATCACCGGACGCTTGGCCCGGTGCTCAACCCACGGCCCGAGCGAGAACGCAACAATCGCCGCGACGGCAAGGCCGGCCGCCTCCAGGAGCGACACGGCGAATGCCGGCGAGTGCAGTACTCGAACCGCGATCAGCGGGAACGCGCCGAAGGCAATCCACGTACCGTATGTACTGACGGCGTAGGCCGACCACAGCCAACCGAAACTGCGCCCCAACTGCACGCGCATGCGACTCCCTCGCGACAACCGATGTTCGGGTCTCTGCATCACACCGGCCGCACCGTCGCGGGATCAAACAACCGACTCCCGGGCGAGCCACAACCATCAGTTGGGCACGTTTACGCTGGATCAATGGATACCGAGGCGGTGCGATCGTTCGTCCGCGCGGCCGAGCTCGGACAGCTGCAACACGCGGCCGACGAGCTCGGCGTAACGCAACAGGCCGTGTCGAAGCGGATCGCAACCCTCGAGCGCGAACTCGACGTCCGGTTGTTCACCCGCACCGCCCGAGGGGTCGAGCTGACACTCGACGGCCAAGCTTTCCTCCCGCACGCCCGGAACATCATCACGGGTGTCGATCGCGCCATCACCGCGATCAGACCGGGCACGCGGGCCCTTCGGATCGACGTTCTCGGCCTGCGATCCGCGCAGGCCGTCGTCCTGCACGACTATTGGCGGTCGCATCCCGAAACCGACCTCGACGTGGTGACCCTCAGGGTCAACGACCCGCGCGTGGCGGTCACCGCCGTCCAAGCAGGCGATATCGACGCCTCGTTCCGCTCGGTCACCGAGCCGGCCACGCTGCCGCGCGACGTGCAAATGATCCACGCGTTCGACTCCCCGCTGGAACTCCTCGTCGGCCCGAGGCACCCGCTCGCCTCCGCACGAACACTGACACCATCCCGGCTGCGCCGGCACCGGATCTGGGTGCCGGGTATCGCGCCGCGAAGCGAATGGGCAGAGTTCTACGATCAGCTCGCCACCGACTTCGACCTCCGCATTGACGCCGCGGGCCCGAACTTCGGCAACGAGGTACTCCTCGACATCCTCGCGGACTCCGCAGACGTGGCAACCCTCGTAGGCTCGCGCGACCGGTACATCTGGCCGGCGAACTACGACCTACGCCGCATCCCGATCGTGAATCCGACGCTCGCATACCCGCTCTCGCTCATCTTCCCCCGAGCGAATCCACACCCAGGACTCCGGGCAATCATCAAGCACTTCGGAAGCCTGGCACCGCTCCCCGAGACAGCCTGGCTCCCATCCTGGGCAACGACACCACGCCGCAGCGACGGAAACATCGAACACACCCGCCGCTAACGGTCGCTTCCAGCAGCACACTGCCGACACGACTGGGTCTAGAACGCGCGGGCGGCCATCCATTTGGTGAGGTCGACCGCGATCCGGTCGATACGGGTCTCGGTGGTCACGTGATGCTCGCGGCGACTGGTGTCGCGGCGGACAACCTCGTTTCCGCCCTGGTCCAGGACCGCGACAGAGGCGAACCACGCGGGATCGTCCTGCTCGGGCTGGATGACGACGAACGTGTTGTCCGTGTCGCTGCCCACAACTCGGGCCGCGCCCAGCCCCATACCTCGGCTCGCCGAGCAGCGATCGCAGTTGCTCCAACGACGACATGGCTCCCCCAACCGGCCCGACTCCGTACGGCATCATCCACTGTCCACCGGACGAGGAGAGTTCGAGCCCCTGCGCATCGCCTACTCGGCGGCCAAGGCTCGGTCGCGCGCCATAGCCGGTACCGGCAGAGCAGCATTTCCGCCGCGCCACCGGCCCGAATCACGGGAGGATCCGGCGCGGCGAGCCGTCAGGCGCGGGCGGGCGCTGTGGGTTCGGTGCCCGGTCTGGGCGACGTGTGCACGCCGAAGGAGGCACGGTAGGCGCGCGGGCTGATGGCGAGGCGCGCGGCGAAGTGCTGGCGCATCGTGATCTCGCTGCCGAAACCCGTACGGCGGGCGACCTCGGGCATGGGCAGGTCGGTGTGTTCGAGGAGCTTCTGGGCAGCGGCGATGCGCTGGTCCAGGAGCCAGCGCAGGGGCGTCGCGCCGGTGGCCGCGGCGAAGTGGCGGGCGAAGGAACGTGCCGACATGCCCGCGTGGGCGGCGAGATCAGCGACGGCAAGCGGTTCGTGGAGGTGATGGAGGGCGTATTCGCGCACGGATGCGAGGGCGTCGGCGTCGCGGTCGGTGCGCGGGGTGGGATGTTCGATGAACTGGGCCTGGGTTCCGGTACGGAAGGGGGCGGTGACCATCGAGCGGGCGATCGTCGCGGCCGCCTCGGCGCCGTGAGCCGTGCGGACCAAGTGCAGGCACAGGTCGATGCCGGCGGCCGTACCGGCGGCGGTCCAGATGCTGCCGTCCTCGATGAAGAGCGCATCGGGTTCGACGGTGATACGCGGGTGTTGGGCGCGGAGCAGATCGACGAGGTTCCAGTGTGTGACCGCGCGGCGGCCATCGAGGAGGCCCGCCTGGGCGAGTGTGAAGGCGCCGCCGCACAGGGCGGCGATGGTGGTGCCGCGGACGTGTGCGCGGCGCAGGGCCTCGAGTACTGGTTCGGGGGCGCGGGTGAGATGGTCGTCCAGGCCGGGGACCAGGATCAGGTCGGCACGAGCCAGCCAGGCGAGGGTGCGGTCGGGGGTGAGGCTGAGACCCCCGCGCATGCGGACGGGCGGGGTGTCGGCGGCGACACGGCGCAGGTCGAAGGCGGGGACGCCGCGGTCGGTCCGATCCGTGCCCCAGACCTCGGTGATGACCGAGACGTCGAAGGCTCGTATGCCCGGGAAGCTGACGAGGGCGACACGGTACGGGATGGGGTCGGCGGACACCGTGGCAGTAAACCATCGATCGCTGACTAGTGCACCTCTGGGGCCGAGCGGACCCGGACGGCAGGATCGTGGACATGAAGATTGCAGAGAGCGCAGCACTGGTCGTGGTGGACGTGCAGAAGGGCTTCGATGAGCTGGACTTCTGGGGTCGGCGGAACAATCCGGAGGCTGACGAGAACATCGCCTCGCTCATCGACGCATGGCAGGCCACGGGGCGGCCGGTCGTCTTCGTCCGGCACGACTCGTCGAAGCCGGACTCGCCGCTGCGGCAGGGACACGAGGGGAACGGCTTCAAGGAGTACGTCGAGCAGCGGCGCGGAAAGGGGGCCGCGGCGGAGCTGTTCGTGACGAAGACCGTGAATTCGGCCTTCTACGGGACGCCGGACCTGGACGCGTGGTTCAGGGCTGAGGGCATCTCACAGTTCGTGGTGGCCGGGATCCAGACCAATATGTGCGCGGAGACGACGGCACGGATGGGTGGAAACCTTGGGTACGAGGTGCTCTTCGCGCTGGACGCGACGTACACGTTCGATCTTGAGGGGCCGTTCGGCTGGCAGCGGACCGCGGACGAACTGGCGCAGGCGTCGGCCGTGTCACTGCACGGCGGAGGCTTCGCGACGGTGGTGACGACCAAGGAGCTCGTGGCCGCAGCGGCCTGAACGCGGCTGCCCCCGCACACGGACGCATCGGCGAGACCGGGAGCGGCTCGCCCCACCGGAGGGGGATCCGGCGGGGCGAGCGGTCACGCGTGGGCGGGGGCCGTCGGCTCGGTTCCCGTCTGGGTGACGACCGAAGCCGCCACTTGTGCCGCGCACTCGAGCATGCTCACCGCACGGTCCGGGCTCAGCGTGCGATCCCAGCCGGCCCTGGTGCCGAGCCAGGCGAGGACGCCCGCCATGAAGGCGTCCCCGGCGCCGATGGTGTTGACCACATCGACCGGGACGGCCGGTACGGAGACGGGCGCACCGGCCGGGGTGTAGGCGGCGGCGCCGCGGGCGCCGCGTGTCATCACCACCAGGCGCCCCTCCCCGGCAAGCCTGCGGCAGCTCTCGTCCGGATCCCTGTCCGGCCACAGCCGCAGCAGATCCTCGTCGCTCGCCTTCACCACATGGGCCAGCGCGCACAGATCACGGAGCAGCCCCAGGCCCCGGCGGGGATCGATGGTGCGGTCCGCGCGCACATTGGGGTCCACCACCAGCAGCGAGTGCCGGGCGGCCGCCTGCGCGGTCGAGGCGACGGCCTGCGCCGCCGGTTCGACGACCGCGGCCAGGCCTCCCACGTACACCGCGCCGAAGCGGCCGACGTCGGCCGCCCGGTCCGGGAACCGGAAGGTCGCGGTGGACTGGAGGTGGAAGTGGTAGCCGGTCCCCGTCTCCCCCGGATCGGCGACCGCCAGTGCCGTGGGGAGGTCGGAGCGGGCGCAGCGGGTGAGATCCACGCCGGCGTCCGCCAACCGCCGTTCGATGCTCCGCGCGAAGCCGTCACCGCCGAGCGCTCCGGCGAAGGCGACAGGCCTGCCGAGGCGCGCGAGGCCGACCGCCACATTGGCGGGTGCGCCGCCGGGCTGCGCGCGCCTGACGTCCGGCTCGCTCGGCACGGGGACGAGATCGACGAGCGCTTCGCCCAGTACCAGGACTCCGTCGGGCCCGTCGTTCACGGCTCCACCACGATCTTGCGGCCGATGCCCGCCTTGAACCGGTCGATGGCCTCGGGGTACTGGTCAAGCGGCAGCCGGTCGCTGATGAAGACGGACGGGTCGAGCACCCCGGTCGCGAAGAGCGCGGCGGCCCGCTCATAGCTGTGCAGCACCGCCATGGAGCCGGTGATGGTGATCTCTTGGTTGTAGATCCGGTACGGCTCGATCACCGCGGTCGTCGCATAGTCGGCGACCCCGAACTGCAGGAAGGTGCCTCCCTTGGCGACCCGTCCGAGGCCGTCCTGGATGGCCCCCGCATTGCCGGTCGCGTCGATGACGAAGTCCCAGCCGCCCGGCTGCTCCAGCTCCTCGGCGGTGGCCGCCGAGCGGGAGCAGCCGAGCAGCGAGGCCGTGGCGAGGCGGTCCGGATTGACGTCGAGGATGTCCACGCCCGCGGCGCCTGTGCGTTTGGCGAGCTCCAGCATCATCAGCCCCATGGTCCCCGAGCCGTAGATCAGCACCTTGGCGCCGAGGGTGCTGCTGTTGAGCACGTCGTATCCGCGGACCGCGCAGGACAGCGGCTCGATCAGCGCCGCGTCCCTGACGTCGATGTGGTCCGGCAGGCGTACGCAGTTCGCGACGGGGGCGACGGCGAACTCGGCCGCACCGCCGGGCACGGTGACGCCGATGGCGGCCCAGCGGTCGCAGAGATTGCCGCGTCCCGCCCGGCAGTAGCGGCATTCATGACAGTGCAGGGACGGGTCGACCGCGACCTTGTCGCCGACGGCCAGTTCGGTGACCTCCCTTCCGATGCCCACGATCTCACCGGCGAACTCATGGCCGGGCAGGATCGGCAGCGTGGGCGCGAACTCGCCCTGCAGAATGTGCAGATCGGTGCCGCACAGACCGCACGAGGCCACCGAGACGACGACCTCCCGCGGTCCCGGGGTGGGGTCGGGAACCGTCGTGACGGAGACCTTGCCGGGGGCTTCGACGATCGCTGCCCTCATTTAACAGCTCCAAGAGAAAGGCCCTGGACGAGCTTGTCCTGGGCGGCGTAACCGGCGGCGAGCACCGGCAGGGACACAACGACGGACGCGGCGCACAGCTGGGCGAGGAACAGGCCCTGGCTGGTGACGAATCCGGTCAGATAGACGGGCGCGGTCTGGGCGACCACGCCGGTGAGCACGCGGGCGAAGAGCAGCTCGTTCCAGCTGAAGATGAAGCAGATCAGGGCGGTGGCCGCGATCCCGGGAGCGGTCACCGGCGCGACGACCCGGGCCAGCACGGTCGGCAGCCGGGCGCCGTCGACCTGCGCGGCTTCGATGATGGAGACGGGCACGTCCGCCAGGAAGGACTGCATCATCCAGACCGCGATCGGCAGATTCATCGAGGTGTAGAGAATGACGAGGAGCCAGATGTTGTCCAGCATCCCGGCGTTCTTCGCGAAGAGGTAGACGGGCAGCAGACCGGCGACAACCGGGAGCATCTTGGTGGACAGGAAGAAGAACATCACGTCCGTCCACTTGCGTACGCGCCGGATGGAGAGCGCGTACGCCGCCGGGAGGGCGAGGACGAGCACCAGCAGCGTGGAGAAGGCTGACGCGGTCAGGGAGTTGATCAGGGACGGCCAGGGGCTGGGGCCGCCGCCCGCGCCGAAGAACTCCCGGTAGCCGGCGAGGGTCAAGGGCGCGCCGAGGGAGGGCGGATTGGTCGCCGCGTCCGGCTCCGAGTGCAGTGAGGTCAGCAGCATCCATGCGGCCGGCAGACAGAACCCGATGCCCGCCACCCAGGCCAGCAGGCCGAGCGCTGCGGTTCGGCGCCTGGCCCGGCGCGCGGCGGGTGGCAGCAGTGTCGAAGGAGCCGGAGCGGCCGTGGTGGCGGTCATGCGCGGTTCCCCTCCTCACGGAAGAGGGACGAGACCACCCGGAGCGCGAATGTCGCGATGATCATCGTGCCGATCACAACGACGACTCCCGCGGCGGACGCCAGTCCGTACTCGTGGGCTTGGTAGAAGGTCTGGTAGATCGTGTACGGGAGGTTGGCGGTGCCCAGTCCTCCGGAGGTGATCGTGAACACCGCGTCGAAGTTCTGCACGATGTACACCGAGCCGAGCAGGACGCCCAGTTCGAGGTAGCGGCGCAGATGCGGCAGGGTCAGATAGCGGAAGGTCTGCCAGGCGCTCGCTCCGTCGAGGCGCGCCGCCTCCATCATCTCGGCGGGCCTGCTCTGCAGTCCCGCGAGCAGGATCAGCATCATGAACGGCGTCCACTGCCAGACGAGCGCCGCTTCGACGGCCATGAGCGGCATGCCGGATATCCAGTCGGGCTGGGCCGGGGACGTATCGCCGAACAGCTCGCCGATCCAGGTCAGTGCTCCGTTGAGCAGTCCGTACTCCGGGTTGTAGAGCGCGTGCTTCCACAGCAGCGCCGCGGAGACGGGCACGATCAGGAAGGGCGTGATGAGCAGGGTGCGCACCATGCCGCGGCCGAAGAAGGAGCGGTCGAGGAGCAGGGCGAGCAGCAGTCCGAGCACCACGGTGGCGACGACGACGCTCGCGGTGAGCAGGACGGTGGTGAAGACCGAGTCGCGCAGCTCGGGGTCGGTGACCACGGAGGTGTAGTTGGACAGTCCGGCGAAACTGCGCGCGCCGGGGTTGAGGGAGTTCCAGTCGAAGAGCGAGATCACCAGCGTTGCCACGAACGGCAGTTGGGTGACCGCGATCAGGAAGACGAGGGCAGGCAGGAGCGGGGCCCGGGTGGCCCAGGCCCGTACGCCCCCCTTCCGCTCCTTCGGCTGCCGCGCCGGCTTCGACCGGACCTGAGGGTTCAGCGGCTGTGTGGTGACGGAGGCACTCACTGCTGCTCCTTGCCGACCTTCTCGGCCAGCTTCTGGGAGGCGGCCAGGGCCTGGTCGACGGACTGGCGGCCGGCGATGGCCGCGCTGATCTCCTGCGAGACCTTGGTGCCGAGGTCGGTGAACTGGGGGATGCCGACGAACTGGATTCCGGCCGCGGGGCGGGGCTGGGTACCGGGGTTCTCCGGGTTGGCGCTCGCGATGGCCTTCTCGGTGATGTCCGCGAAGGCACCCGCGGCCTTGCGGTACTCCGGGTTGGCGTAGGTGGAGGCCCGCTTGCCCGCGGGCACATTGGCCCAGCCGCTCTTGCCGCCGACCAGTGCCTCGTACTTCTTGCTGGACGCCCAGGAGATGAACTTCCAGGCGCTGTCGGACTTCTTGGACGCCTTCTGCATGCCCCAGGCCCAGGTGTAGAGCCAGCCGGAGCTCTTGGTCTTCTCCACCGGCGCCGGTACGTATCCGATCTTGCCCTTCACCGGGGATCCGGCGGCCTCCAGGGAACCGGCTCCGGCCGTGGCGTCGTACCACATCGCGGTTTTGCCCTGGGTCATGTTGTTGAGGCACTCGGCGTACCCGGACTGGGCCGCGCCCGCCTCACCGTGCTTGCGCACGAGGTCGACGTAGAACTGGGTGGCCTTCTTGAACTCCGGGGAGGTGAGCTTCGCCTGCCAGTCCTTGGTGAACCAGGTACCGCCCATAGTGTTGACGACGGTGGTGAGCGGGGCGATGACCTCGCCCCAGCCGGGGAGCCCGCGCAGACAGATGCCCTTCATGCCGCTCTCGGCGCCGTCCGCCTTGGCCGCGAGATCGGCCACCTGCTGCCAGGTGGGCTGCGCCGGCATCGTCAGTCCCTTCCTCTCCAGGACGTCCTTGCGGTACATGAGGAAGGACGACTCGCCGTAGAAGGGTTCGGCGTAGAGCTTTCCGTCCTTGGCGGTGAGCGAATCCCGCAGCGGCTTGAGGATGTCCTCCTGGTCGAAGGCGGAGTCCTTCGCCGCGTACTCGCCGAGCTCGTGCAGCCAGCCGTTCCTGGCGTAGAACGGCACCTCGAAGTTGCTGATGGTGGCGACGTCGTACTGGCCCGCCTGGTTGGAGAAGTCCTGGCTGATCTTGTCGCGGACGTCGTTCTCCGGGAGCACGGTGAAGTTGACCTTGATGCCGGTCTCCTTGGTGAAGTTGTCCGCGGTCAGCTTCTGCAGCTCGACCATCTGCGGGTTGTTCACCATGAGTACGTTCACCGCCTCGCCCCCGCCGGAGGAGGAGGCACCTGCTCCGCTGCACCCCGCGAGCAGGGCCATGGCGGCCGTGCACGCCCCCACACTCAGGCGGATTCCACGTGGTCGTCGCTGGAGGGGCATGATTTCTCCTGATCGGTCGTAGCGGCACGGTGATCGGTGGTTCAGGGCATGACTGCCCTGCCTCGGCCGGGCTGCTGGTTATCAATACGCTTATGGGGTACGGCAGTTGGGCACCAAGGGCGCGTTGGGGTCAGACGCGGATGACCTGGGGGCCGAGGAGGGAGTAGCGCTGCGCCTCGGCCGAGGGCAGGCCCACGTCGGTGACGATCGCCTCGAAGTCGCCGACGTCGGCGAAGCGGCAGAAGCTCGCCGCGCCGAACTTCGTATGGATTCCGGCGAAGACCCGACGGCGGGCACTGCGCATGGCCTGTGCCTTGACCTCGCTGACCGCGGGGTCGGGTGTGGTCAGTCCGTGTTCACGGGAGATACCGTTCGCGCCGACGTAGGCCAGATCGATGACGAAGTCGGCGAGCATCCCGGTGGCCCAGTGGTCGACCGTGGCCATGGTGCCGCCGCGGACACGTCCGCCGAGCAGCAGCACCGAGGTCTTCTCGGCGTCGGCGAGGACGGTCGCCACCGCCAGGGACGCGGTGACGACGGTCAGTGGCCGGTCCCGCGGCAGCGCTTCGGCGACGAGCTGCGGGGTGAAGCCCTCATCGACGAAGACCGTCTCGGCGTCACCGAGCAGATCGGCGGCGGCCGCCGCGATCCGGGACTTCTGCGGCACATGACGGGTGGTGCGCACGGCGAGCGTGGTCTCGAAGCCGGCGGACTCGACGGGGTAGGCCCCGCCGTGCGTACGCCGGACCAGGCCGTGCTCCTCCAGGGTGTGCAGATCCCGTCTGATGGTCTCCTTGGCCACCCGGAACTGGTCGGAGAGCCGGTTGACGTCGACCGACCCGTCCCGCCGGGCCGTCTCGAGAATTCCTCGTCGGCGTTCCTCGGTGTCCACGGCACACTTCCTTGCTTCTGCTTCTGCCGGTGCTGCGAGCCCGGCGTCCGTTCGGGCTCATGCGTCGTTTGTACAAGCAGGCACGGCCGCTCGACCAGGCTCTTCGCTGAATCTGCTGTGCCCGAATCTGCCCGTTTCAGCGAAGCCGTCGGCGCTGGTCGGGCACCATCGGGCCGGAAACGCGGTGGACGGCGCTGCCCGCTTTCCGCCCTGACGGCGTCCGAACCCTGCCCGCGGGCAGACAATTGAGCCGTGGCGCGATGTGGCCGACCCGGAATGCGGAACAATCCGGAGGGCTTGAGGATCAATGAATGGCTGGCTCCGCCCGTACGTATGTGCAGAGGCGGAGATGGATTTTCCGACGGACATCCAGGAGCACAAGCATGAGTGGAACAGCCCAGATCGGCGTCACGGGGCTCGCGGTGATGGGCCGCAACCTCGCCCGTAACTTCGCCCGCAACGACTTCGCGGTGGCCGTGCACAACCGGACAGCGGCGAAGACGCGGGCGCTGGTCGAGGAGTTCGGTCACGAGGGCACCTTCGTGCCCGCCGAGTCGGCCGAGGAGTTCGTCGCGGCCCTGGAGCGCCCGCGCCGCCTGGTCATCATGGTCAAGGCGGGCGATCCGACGGACGCCGTGATCCAGGAGTTCGCGCCGCTGCTGGAGGAGGGCGACGTCATCATCGACGGCGGCAACGCCCACTTCGCCGACACCATCCGCCGCGAGAAGGAGCTGCGGGGGCGCGGCATCCACTTCGTGGGCGCGGGCATCTCGGGCGGCGAGGAGGGTGCGCTGCACGGGCCGAGCATCATGCCGGGCGGGTCCCCCGAGTCGTACGCTTCCCTGGCCCCGCTGCTGGAGAAGATCGCCGCGAAGGCCCCCGACGGCACGCCCACCGTCGCGCACATCGGGCCGGACGGAGCCGGTCACTTCGTGAAGATGGTGCACAACGGCATCGAGTACGCCGATATGCAGCTGATCGCCGAGGCGTACCACCTGCTGCGCGCGGTCGCGGGCTACTCCCCCGCGCAGATCGCCGAGACCTTCCGCACCTGGAACACCGGACGGCTCGACTCGTATCTGATCGAGATCACGGCCGAGGTGCTGGCCCATACGGACGCGGCGACCGGAAAGCCCTTTGTCGACATCGTCGCCGACCAGGCGGAGCAGAAGGGAACGGGCCGCTGGACGGTGCAGATCGCGCTCGATCTGGGTGTGCCGGTCTCCGGTATCGCGGAGGCGGTCTTCGCGCGCTCACTGTCGGGCCACGCCGAGCTGCGCAACGCCTCGCGCGCCCTGCCGGGCCCGACGGCCGAGCCGCTGAGCGAGGCCGAGGCAGCACGTTTCGCCGACCAGGTCGAGCAGGCGCTGTACGCATCCAAGATCGTGTCGTACACCCAGGGCTTCCACCAGATCCAGGCGGGCAGCGACGCGTACGACTGGGACATCGACCTCGGCACGGTCGCCGCGATCTGGCGGGCCGGCTGCATCATCCGGGCGGCGTTCCTGGACCGGATCCGCGGCGCGTACGACGCGCAGCGCGACCTGCCGAGCCTGCTGTCGGACAAGCAGTTCGCCGAGGAGATCGGCGCGGCGCAGGACGACTGGCGCGAAGTGATCGCGTCGGCCGCCCGGCAGGGCGTGCCGACGCCGGGCTTCTCTGCGGCCCTCGCGTACTACGACGCCCTGCGCGCCGAACGGCTGCCCGCGGCGCTCACCCAGGGCCAGCGCGACTTCTTCGGCGCGCACACCTACCGGCGGACCGACCGGGAGGGTTCGTTCCACACCCTCTGGGGCGGTGACCGCTCGGAGGTGCGCACCGACTGATCCGCGGCTACGCCGGGCGGGTCAACGGCGGGCGGTCAGCCCGCCGGTCCCGGCGCGGGCTCCGGCTCCGGTACGGGGTCGGGGCTCGGGCCCGGCGGCCTCGGAATGGGGTCCGGCGCGGGCCCCGGCGGGGGCGAGGGCGTCGGCACCGGGCCCGGCAGCGGGCCAGGATCGGGTCCGGGCGGGCCCGGCGTCGGGACGGGCGAAGGGGGGACGGGTGGCTGGGTCATGCCGGACCTCCAGAGGTACGGAGTCGCGTTCCCAATGTCTCCCGTTGCGCGTGCCCACGCGCGCCGGGTCCACGCGTCATGATCCGGACGAGGCCACCTCGGCGGCCGCCCGCAGCCCTTGCCGAGGACTGGAGAGGACCGGGACAGCGGTCCTCGTACGGTCGGCGGCGTCCGCCATCGAGGCTTGGGCCAGAACGATGACATCCGCCTCGCGCACCGCGTCGACGGCGGCGGCCACCGTGTTCAGAAAGCCGTCGCGGTCGCCCGACTCGAAGCGCTCCCAGGCGCCGTCGACGAGCAGCGTGCGCAGGTCGATGTGCCGGCCTGCGGCCTCTTCGCGGATCAGCGCGGCTGTCGGCTCCAGGGTGCTGTGCACGGTCGCGACCACGACGACGCGACGCTTCCCGGCTGCCTCCGCGGCCATCGGACGGTCGACGCGCAGCACCGGTACACCCAGCTCGGCGGCGCATGCCTCGGCGACGCCGCCGATGCTGGAGCAGGTGCACAGCACCGCGGTCGCACCCTCGGCGACGGCACCGGCCAGCACGGCGGCGACCGCGGAGGCGACCGCCGCGGGGCCTTCCTCGCGAGCCCTTGCCAGTAGCTCCTCGTGGACGAGGTGACGCAGCGCGAGCCCCGGGTGGTCCTCGTCCCGCAGGTTCTCGAAGACGGGGACATGGACCGGGGAGGTGTGCAGCAGCGCCAGCATGACAGGGATGCTAACGCCGCTGCGGGAGTCACCAGAGCCGGGGATCCGCCTTCAGCTGCTCCTGCGCGGCCCGCACCAGTTCGGCCGGGGCCGCGGGGGCCTCGTCGGGGTGGCGGAGGGCCCACTCGGCGGCGTACTGACACAGCGGTACAACGGGAACGCCCTCACGCGCCGCCATCGCGTAGAACTCCCGCACCAGCGCGCCCGCGATGCCCTTGCCCTCGTGCTCCGGCTCCACCACGGTGTGCACGGCGACCAGGGCGGCCGGGGTCGCATCGAGGGTGAAGTAGACGATGCGGCCGGTGACCTGGCCGTCCTCGTACGCCTCGAGGAGTCCTGCCGGACGGTTGTCGCGGATATCGGGATCTGCCATGGCAGATGTCTCCTTCGGGCGGGCCCGACGCGGACGACGCTCTGCGGATCAGACGGCAGCGTGCGGGCTGCGTTCCGTACGGCTGCCAGGCACGGGCGCGGAGGCGTCCGAGCCGAGGGCGACGATCCGGTTCTCCGCGTCGACATGGACAACGCTGGGCACCAGACTGCGCGCCTCGGCGTCGTCGACCTGGGCGTAGCTGATCAGGATCACCAGATCGCCGGGGTGCACAAGGTGGGCGGCCGCGCCATTGATGCCGATGACTCCCGAGCCGCGCTCGCCCTCGATGACATACGTCTCCAGCCGGGCGCCGTTGGTGATGTCGACGATGTGGACGAGCTCGCCGGGGAGCAGATCGGCGGCGTCCATCAGCGCGGCGTCGACGGTGACGGAGCCGACGTAGTGCAGATCGGCCTGGGTCACGGTGGCCCGGTGGATCTTGGACTTGAACATGGTACGCAGCACGGCGGCACTCCCGGATCTTGGCTCCCTGCCTGCTTTTTGCAGGTCAGGGGCGGTTTCCATACCCAACTGTCTGTCGCATCTTCGGGCAGCCTCGGCAATCAGGGCTGATGCTGACCGATCGCTGACTGGTCCGACACCACGTCAGTTGAGTACAGAGGCGCTTTCGGCAGCCTTCCGCCCCACCCCACGTGGACCGCACCAGACTACGCAACCACTCCCCGCCTGCCCACCCGAGGGTGCGAGCGGGCGACCGGGGTACGGGCTACTCCCCGGAGGCGTCAGTGGAGGCCTCGCCGGACTGCGCGGCGGGCTGCTTCTTGGCCCGTTTGCCGAGGACCGCGGCCGCGGCGAGCGCGCTGCCGAGGAAGGCCACGGCCACGACCCACGGCTGGTCGAAGCGGTGATCGGTCGCGTGGTCGAGGGAGTAGCGCCCGGCCCCGGCGAGTCCGATGGCGGCTGCGGTGAAGCCCAGGAAGGCCGGGTACTCAAAGCCTCCGCCCTGGTTGAAGAACCCGGCGGGCATGTGCACGGCCACCGCACCGGCCATGGCTCCCGCGGCCGCGGCACCGGCCGCCGGGGTGGCCAGGCCCAGAGCGAGCAGTGCGCCACCGCCCGCCTCGCCGAGCCCGGCGGCGATGGCGCTCTCCCGGCCGGGGTGGAATCCCATGGCCTCCATCCCCTTCGCGGTGGCGTCCAGACCGCCGCCCCCGAACCAGCCGAACAGCTTCTGCGAGCCGTGTGCCGCGAGGACCGCGCCGGTGCCGGTGCGCAGAACGAGCAGTCCGAGGTCACGACGGTTGATGCAGGCCATGGAGGGCTCCCAGTGCGGACGAGGTCGGGTGAGGGTGTACGGGATCCACTCTGGCCCGGGTGGGGCCTCCACCCGCTGTGCTGCTGCGCCGTGCGGGTGATGCGGACACCTGATCCACTGACTGGAACTGTGCGGTAGATTTTGCGCGCCCTTGACCAGCGTGAACTACTCGACACGGAGACCACCCCCTCAATGAGCGACATCGTCAACGGACTTGGCCGCGCGAGCGCGTACGGCGCCCTCGGTGTGGTCCTTCTGATCCTCGGCATAGTCCTGATCGACGTGCTGACGCCCGGAAAGCTCGGCAGGCAGATCTGGGAGGACCGCAACCGCAACGCCGCGCTGCTGCTCAGCTCGGCTCTGCTCGGTATCGGCGGCATCGTGTTCACATCGATCTGGACGACGTACGACAACTTCGGGAAGGGTCTCGCCTCCACTGCCGCGTTCGGTCTGCTGGGCCTGGTGATGATGGCTGTGGCGTTCCTGGTGGTGGACCTGGTCACGCCGGGCAAGCTCGGGGCGACGCTGGTCGAGGTGGAGCCGCACCCGGCGGTGTGGGTGACCGCGTCCTGCAATCTGGCCGTGTCCGCGATCGTCTCGGCGTCCATCGCCTGAGGACGGCCCAACCACGCAGACACCCGCCGCGACCAGCAGGGCAGTTGATGTCCTCGGAGCTCGCCCGGAGCCCCCGGGCGGGGCTTTCGGGGGAATCATGAAGCCGCGCCGAGCGGTATCCCCTCAGGTCACGGCGTGTTCCAGAAGTGGTGCATGGCGTACGAACTCCACGGCCGCCACTGTTGCGCATCCTCCGGATCCGCCCCTGCGCGCCGCATCCCCGCCTGTACCGCCGCATCCCCCGCCAGCAGTACATCCGGGTCGCCGAGAGCCCGCATCCGGATGTAGCCCGCTGTCCAGGGGCCGATGCCTGGCAGGGCGAGCAACTGCCGTTCGGTCTCGTCCCGGTCGGCGCCCGGGTCCAGTGCCACCGGGCCCGCTGCGAGCGCGGCCGTCAGCGTACGGAGCGTGGCGCGCCGCGCGTCAGGCATGCCAAGCGCGTCCAGAGAAGCCTCCACCAGGCTCTGCGCCTGCGGGAACAGATGCGTAAGACCGCCGCTCGGCTCGGGCAGCGGCTCCCCGTACGCCGCGACCAGCGCATCGCCCAGCTCCCGCCGGCCGAGCACGGCGCGTACGGCGAGTTCGTGCGGGTCCGCCGCGCCGGGGGCGCGCAGCCCGGGACGGGCAGCGACCAGCGGGGCCAGCGCCGGGTCCGTACCGAGGCGTTCGGCGACGGCGCACGGGTCGGCGTCCAGGTCGAAGAGACGGCGCATCCGCTGTGTGGCCGTCGTCAGATCACGCAGGTCCGCGAGGTGCAGCCGGCACTCCAGCCAGCCGCCCGCGCCCGGCTGTTCGCCCACCTCGGCAATGCCTGGACCGCCCGGCAACCGCAGTGTGCGCCGGTAACTACGGGAGCCACGTCCGCCGACGATCTCCTCAATACCTGCGATCGCGCGGCTGCCCAGATAGTCGAAGACCTCCACGGAGGCGTACGGACCGCGGTAGGCCAGCCGCAGCGGCACTCCGGCCGCGGCCCCGTTCTCCTGGGCGACCGGGCCGAAGCGGGAGGTGCGTCCGGGCCGGGCGGAGCGGAGTTCGCTGGGGGTGGCCGCGTAGATCTCCCGCATGGTGTCGTTGAACTGCCGCACGCTCGCGAAGCCCGCCGCGAAGGCGATCTCCGCCGCCTGCATGGTGGTGGTCTGCAGCAGTACGCGCGCGGTGTGGCCGCGCTGGGCGCGCGCCAGAGCGATGGGGCCCGCGCCGAGTTCGGCATTCAGCTGCCTCTGCACCTGCCGGGCGCTGTAGCCGAGCCGGTGGGCAAGGCCTGCCACGCCTTCCCGGTCCACGATGCCGTCGCCGATCAGGCGCATGGCGCGCCCGACGACGTCGGCGCGGGCGTTCCACTCGGCGGAGCCCGGCACGGCGTCGGGGCGGCAGCGGCGGCAGGCCCGGAAGCCCGCGCCCTGGGCCGCCGCGGCCGTCCGGTAGAACGACACGTTCCGGCGCTTGGGCGTGATCGCGGGACAGCTCGGACGGCAGTAGATCCCGGTGGTGGACACGGCGAAGAAGAACACCCCGTCGAACCGGGCGTCCCTGCTGGTCACCGCCTCGTACCTGCTGTCCTCGATCGTCATACGGCCAGTATGGGCAGCGCGCCGGGGGCTCGGCTGGCGGAAATCGGACGTCGCGTTCGGACGTCGCCTTCCGCCGTCTCGTTCGGCTATCGGCGGCGGAGGAACGCGGACACACCCAGTGCGAGAAGCGCGAGCACGGCGGCCACCCCGCCCAGGAGGACAGCCGTGTTGCCGCCGTCGCTCTCCGCCGACGCCGCGGCCGGCTGCCCGGCGGCCTCGTCGGCCGGCGCAGAACCCGGCGCGGTGACCGGCTGAGAGCTCGCCGGCGCTACGGCAGGCTCGGAGGCGGGCTGCGAGGTCGGCCCGGTGACCGGCTCGGAGGGCGGCTCGGCAGCGGGCTCGGAGCCCGGCTGATCCGCCACTGGCTCGCCGCCCCGCTCCGTACCGCCCGCCAGCACCACGTCGGAGCATGAGTAGTAGGTGTCCGGCGTGCTCGAGTTCCGCCATACCGTGTAGAGCACGTGACGGCCCGTCAGTCCGGCCGGAAGCCGTCCGGTGATCCGGTACGCGCCGTCCGTGAGTTTCGGATCGGTGGCCGTGGCGAAGGGCTCCGCCGACAGATCGGACCACCGCAGCGGCGCGGTCGGATCGTAGCCCTTCTTGGTGAGATACAGGTCGAACGTTCCCTCGTGCGGGATCGTCGTCCGGTAGGTGAGGGTGAACCGGGCACCGGCCTTCAGGGTCGTCGTCGGCCAGTCGGCGCGGGCGATGTTCAGGCCCCTGTACGCGTCGAGGCCCGCGCTGCACAGCTGTCCGTCCGGGACGACCTCGCGGTCTCTGCCCCGTACGTCGGCCACACGCAGGTTGTCCCACTGATCGAACGCCGATCCCCCGTTCGCGGCAACGGCGGCCCGGCAGGCGGCCGACCCGCCCTGGGCACCCTCGGGACCACATGCGGCCACCCGGCTGACGGGATCGGTCGGCGCCCCGTGCGCCTGCGCAGTCCCGGCAGCCACGGCCGTGAGCAGGAGCGGCAGGACACCGGCGAGCGCAGCGGCGGCGGCAGTTCGATGGGCAGTCATCCGCGGCATACCTCCTTGGTGGGCTCAACAGCCTGCCGTGTATTACGGCTTCGCCCGGCCGAGCGTTCACCGAGGACCAACCAACGCCAATCAACGCCCACCAACAACGACTCAGTACGCGGTGATCTCCACAGGGCCGCCGCCCTCATCCGCCCTTCCGATCCAGTCCGCGCGGAGGTACAGTCCCCGGCCGGGCAGCGCGGTACGCAGCATTCGCTGTCGGCGGAGCACCCGGCCGTCCTGGCTGACGGCGAGGACGGGGCGGGCGAGCGACTCGCAGGTGCGCAGAAGGAAGCGGTCCCGCACCGGACGGGGGCCGTCCGGGGCGATGCGGTTCGGCGCCACCCACTGCAGCGGTCCGGCGACCTTCAGCCGCAGCCCGCCGTCCGGCCACCTTGCCCCGGCCAGGTGCCGCAGCACCGGGTCCGCGACGTACCGGCCCTCCTCGGCCGCGGTGCCGGCCGGCTCGACTCCGTGCAGCAGGTTGCCGACGGCGAAGACGCCTGCCTCGGCGGTGCGGAACGCGGTGTCGACCGCGGGGCCCCGGGTGCCGGGGTCGAGCGGTATCCCTCCCCGTCTGGCCAGTTCGTGGTCGGGGATCCAGTCGCCGGTGAACACGACCGTGTCGCAGCCGACGGTGGTGGTTCTGCCGTCCAGATGCCGCAGTCCGACTCCCGTCAGCCTGCCGCGCCCGGTCAGTTCGGTCACGGTGGCACCGGTGAGCAGCGGGACACGGCGGCTCAGCAGCGGGTGCGGCGGCCGGCGCGCCTGGTCGGTCACCATGGCGACGACCTCGACTCCGGCGGCCCACAGCGTGCGTACCGCGGAGAAGGCGATCGGCTCCGCTCCCACGACGATCGCCCGGCTGCCGACCCGCCGGCCGTGGAGGTGGACCTCCTGCTGCAGCTCGCCCGTGGTGAGCACACCCGCCGGCCGGGTGCCGGGCACCAGCCGGGCGCTGCGCGGCCGTTCGCGCGCGCCGGTGGCGAGGACGACGGCGCGCGCGGTGATCCGTTCCAGTCCCGCCGGGCTTGTGGTGTCCAGAGTGCGCGGGCCGGACCAGCCGGTCACGGTGACGCCGGTGCGCAGGTCCGCTCCGGCGCGTACGGCGTCGTCGACGAGGCGGCGGGCGTACTGCGGACCGCTCATCGGACGGCGCAGGTCGCGCGGTCCGAAGCCGCCGTGGCCGCAGTGCCGCGGGATGCCGCCGGCCTGTTGCTCGCGCTCGACGATCTCGACGGCGCCCGCGCCCGCCCCGGCGAGCCGGGCGGCTGCGGCGAGGCCGGCCGGCCCCGCGCCGACGACGAGGACGTCGACGGTACGCGCGGGCCGGCTCATCGGCGTGCCTCGAAGAGCTCGCGCACCGCGGCCCCGCAGTAGAAGCCCTGGCAGCGACCGCCGCGTGCGCGCGTACGGCGCCGGAGTCCGTCGAGCGAGCCCGGCAGGACCGTACTGGCCAGGGCGTCGCGGATCTCGCCGCGGGAGACACGTTCGCAGTGGCAGACGAGCATGCCGTACTCGGGATCCGCGGCGATGAGATCGGCACGCTGGTAGGGACGGGGGAACGCCTCCCCGAGGTTCGGCATGCGTACGGGCTCCAGTTCGCGCGCATCCCCCAGGTCAAGGCCGGCGTCGGCGAGCAGGTCGGTGACGTGGGCGGCGATCGCCATCGATGCGGTCAGTCCCGTGGAGCGGATGCCGCCGACGGCTATGTACCGCTGCCGCGCGTGGGCCCGGATCCGGTAGTCGTCGTGCTCGGTGGCGGCGCGCAGACCCGCGTAGACGGCGGTGATCTCCTCATCGAGCAGCTCCGGCATGATCCGTCGGCCCTTCTCCCTCAGGAAGTCCAGCCCTTCGGCGGTCGATCCGGTGGCTTCCTTGTCGCCGAGGTCCTCGGCGGTCGGGCCGAGCATCACATTGCCGTACACGGTCGGTGCCACCAGTACGCCTTTGCCGAGCGCGGTCGGCACGGGCAGCAGGATGTGGCGGAGCAGTTCGCGGGCGAGCTTGTCGAAGACGATGAGCTGGCCCCGCCGCGGAGTGACGGTGAAGTCGGTGTGGCCGAGCTCGCGGTCCAGCTCGTCGGCGTACAGTCCGGCCGCGTTGACGAGGTAGCGGGTGCGCAACAGGCCGCGGCTGGTGGTGAGTTCATGGTGGCTGCCGCCGCTGGTCACGCTCTCCACCCGGCAGTTCAGATGCAGTTCGACGCCGCCTCGGACGGCTTGGGTGGCGTAGGCGAGTGTGGTGGTCCAGGGACAGATGATGCTCTCGCCCGGGACGTCGAGCGCACCGAGCGCACCCGGCCCCAGGTGCGGCTCGCGTGCGCGCACCTCGTCCGCGCCGATGAGCCGTGCGTTGTGGTAGCCGTTGCGCTCGGCCTTGGCGGCGAGCGCGGGGAGTGCGGCGAGCTGCTCCTGGTCCCAGGCGACGAGGAGCGCCCCGAGCGGTTCGACCGGGATGCCGGTTTCCGCGGCGTAGGTGGCGAGCCGCCGCTGTCCGTCGCGTACGAGCCGGGACTCCAACGAGCCGGGGACGGCGTCGAATCCGGTGTGCAGGATCGCCGTGTTCGCCTTCGACGTGCCATTGCCGACGTCGTCGGAGGCGTCCACGAAGGCGGTACGCAGCCGGTGGCGGGCGAGTTCGCGGGCAATGGCCGAGCCGACCACGCCGGCGCCGACCACGATCACGTCGTGCATCGTGTCCGGCAGTTGCCCGGCGGTCGTCACGGTCATGGTGCTCCTGGTCCTGATCGCGCGTACGGCCCCCGGCCGGGCCTCATGGAGCAGTCGGGATTCAACGGTCAGCAGGCGTACGGTCCAGCAGCGCGGCCACCTCGGCGCGAAAGGCCGCGAGGCGCTCGGCCGCCTGCGCCGCGCTGATCCTCGGCTCATGGACGGCGGACGGTTTCCACGCGGGAATCGCCTGCTCGGCGGTCAGGCCCGGATCCAGGCCCAGCCGCGCCACCGCTCCGACCCCGAGTGCCGTCGCGTCCGGCAACGCCGATACCTCGACGGGCAGTTGGAGCAGATCGGCCTGTGTCTGCATCAGCAGGGCCGAGCGGGTCAGGCCGCCGTCGACGCGCAGACGCGTGAGCGGTGTCCCGAGGTCCGCGGCGACCGCGTCGGTGAGCGCGACGACCTGAGCGGCGATGCCTTCGCACAGCGCACGCACCAGCTGTCCGGGGCCGGTTTCCAGTCCGAGGCCGGTCAGCGAGCCGCGCAGATCGCCGCGCCACCAGGGGGCCGCGAGACCGGCGAGGGCCGGTACGAAGGTGACGCCGCCACTGTCCGGCACGGCCGAGCCGACGGGGTCCAGGTCGGCGGCGCCGGAGATCACTCCGAGGTCGGTGAGCCAGCGGACGGCGGAGGCGGCCGTATAGACCTGTCCGTCGAGGCAGTAGCTGGTGCGCCCGCCGAGCCGCCAGGCAACACAGCTGACAAGGCCGTTGCTCGTACGGCGCGGGCGGGACCCCGTCTGGGCGAGAAGGAACGCACCGGTGCCGTAGGTGCATTTGGCGGTGCCCGGTTCGGTGACGCTCTGGGCGAGCAGCGCGGCCTGCTGGTCGACCAGGAGTCCGGTGAGCGGGATCGCGGTGCCGAAGGCCGTGGTGATGCCGACGGGGCCGTCCGCGTCGACGATCTCCGGCATCCGCTCGCCGGTCAGGCCGTAGATGTCGAGCGCCTGCGGAGACCAGGCGACGCGGTCGAGGTCGAGGAGCTGGGTGCGTCCGGCGGTCGCCGCGTCCGTGACGAAGGCGCCGGTCAGCCGGTGGATCAGCCAGGCGTCGCTGGTGGTGACGACGCCTTCGCGGGTGAGCTCGCGGCGTATCCAGGCCATTTTGGGCGCGGCGAAGTACGGGTCGAGCGGGAGTCCGGTCAGCTGTGCCAGCTCGGCGGTGTGCGGGGCGAGTTCCGCACAGATCGGCTCGGCCCGTCGGTCCTGCCAGACGATCGCGTCGGTCAGCGGATCGCCCGTGGCCGGGTCCCAGGCCAGGACGGTCTCGCCCTGGTTGGCGAGGCCCACAGCGGCGACCGGTTCTCCGGCACGGGCGAGCGCCTGGCGTCCGGCGTCGACGACCGAGGAGAGGAGCGCGGCGGGGTCGACTTCCACGCGTCCGCCGCTGCGGTAGCGGGGGTTCACCGGAGCGGAGCCGGTTGCGATCACACCGCGCTCGGGGCAGATGACCAGGGCCTTCGTACCGGAGGTGCCCTGGTCGACGGCAAGCACTGGGCCTGTCATCGGGCCACCCCGCTCTTCGGTAGAAGTCTTCGGTAGAAGGAATCCGGCAGAGGAAACGCAGAAAAAAGCTTGATCGCTTGAGGAAAGCGTGGAGCAGGTCACGGCCGCCGTCAAGAGCCCCCGGCGGACCTGCGTCCCCCCCAACCGCAATCCCGACGGACCCCTGATGCATCATCAACTTCTTGCCGTTACCCCATGGTTGAGTAAGATCACCGCAAAGCATCGCCTCCAAGCACCGCCTCGACCCCTCACCGTCTCCAGAGGACTTATGACCACCACAACGAGACCTGCAGCGGGCTGATGTCCCACGACGAGTTACGCCCGGTGTACCACCCAGCGGGTCACGACAGTGAGCTGCGCACCGCCATGCAGGACTTACGCACCGGTCGGTGGGTGTCGATGCGGAACCTGCTGACCGCGACCTCCGACTGGGCACTGTGGACCCAGCGGACCCAGGTTCTCGCCGCGGTGGCCGCCGGTTCCGACGCGGTGCAGGCCTGGCGCAGGGAGGAACCCCGCTCGCTCGCCGCGACCGTGATGCACTGCCGGGTCGTGGTGGAACGGGCGCTGCGGGCCCATCGCGAGGGGCACCGGCGTACCCAGGAGCTGTGGCACGAGGCCTGGGAGGCCTGCCGGGTCGCCGGTCACCAGGCTCCGGAGGATCCGGTGCCGTGGGTCTGCCTGCTGGCGCTGGCCCAGCTGGACGAGAAGCAGCAGATGGACGAGCATCGCACGGCACCGCCGGGTCCGATGCTGTTCCCCGGCCCGTGGGGTCTGCTGGCGGAGGCCGACAAGCGCGATCCGTTCAACCGCGAGGCGTACCACCGGATGCTGCAGTTCGTCTACGCGCGCAGGTCCGGCGGTCATCTGTCCGAGGCGGTCAACTTCGTGCAGTGGGCGGCGTCCTCCGCACCTTCCGGGTCGCCGTTGCACGCGCTCCCCCTCTATGTACGCGTGGAGCGCTACCGCCGAGAACACGGCCAGGAGAAGGCCCTGGATCTCCACTGGGTGACGGAGGACGCGGCCCGGGACGCGCAGCGCGCCCTGCACAGCTGGTTCAAACAGGTGGCCCCGGCGGGGCGTTCGCTGCTTGATCTCAACTATCTGTCCCACGCCCTGTGGGGCGCACTCCAATTCCCCGACGCGGCACCGGTGTTCGAGGCGCTGGGCCCGTACTACACCACGCTGCCGTGGGCCTACCGCACAGACAGCCCCAGTGACGCGGGCCTGGCGGAGGAAGTGTTCCTCCGCGCCCGCGGCCGTTGTCTCGCGGCCGCGCGGGGCGTGGGGCCCTGACCGCGCGCCCAGCCCCGCGCCCGACCGCACGGCTGATCCACCGCTCTCCCCCGCACGCCTACGAGAGACACGTCCGCGCGCCCCGCACCACGCCCTGTCCCTGCTCCTACTCCCGTCCCTGTCCGCTCAGTGCATCACCCTTTCCCCGGAGGTTCTTCGATGTCCATATCCCCGCCGAAGTGGTCGAGTTCGGACCAGACTTCCCCGAAGGACGAGGAGGAGCGGCTGCGGGAACTCGGCTATCAGCCGGTTCTTGCCCGCCGCATGGGTGGCTTCGGCAATTTCGCCATCAGCTTCTCCGTCATCTCGATCCTGTCCGGCTGCATGACCCTGTACGGCTTCGGGCTGAACACCGGTGGCCCTGCGGTGATGCTCTGGGGCTGGGCGGGCGTCGGTCTGTTCGTCCTGTGCGTCGGCATGGCCCTCGCCGAGGTGACCAGCGCGTACCCCACGTCGGGTGCGCTGTACTACATGGCCGACCGGCTCGGCGGCCGTAAGTGGGGCTGGTACACCGGCTGGCTGAATCTCCTCGGTCTGCTGGGTGCGATCGCCGGTATCGACTACGGCTGCGCCCTGTTCACCGGGGCGCTTCTGAATCTGCAGTGGGGATTCCATCCCACACCCGGCTCCACCATGATCATTTTCATGTGCATTCTGCTGCTGCACGCCCTCCTGAACCTGTTCGGGGTGCGGCTGGTCAGCCTGCTCAACTCGGTCAGCGTGTGGTGGCACCTCGGCGGCGTCGCTCTGATCGTCGGCGCACTGGCCATCGTGCCCTCCGACCACCAGTCGCCCGAGTTCGTCTTCACCGAGTTCGTCAACGGCACCGGCTGGGACAGTCCCATCTATGTGGCGGCGATCGGTCTGCTGCTGGCGCAGTACACCTTCTCCGGCTACGACGCCTCCGCGCATCTGTCGGAGGAGACCTCCAACGCTTCCGTCTCCGCCGCCCGCGGCATCGTGCGTTCCATCTGGGTCTCCTGGATCGCCGGCTTCGCCCTGCTGGCCGGTCTGACCTTCGCCATCCAGGACTACGAGGGCACGAAGGCGAGTGCCACCGGCGTACCACCGGCCCAGATCCTGCTCGACGCGCTCGGCACCGGCGGCGCCACGGCCCTGCTGCTCGTCGTGATCGTGGCACAGCTGTTCTGCGGCAACGCCGAGGTGGCGGCGGCCAGCCGTATGGTGTTCGCGTTCAGCCGCGACAACGCGCTGCCCGGCTCGGCGCTGTGGCGGAAGGTCAGCAGCCGCACCCAGACCCCGGTCCCCGCGGTGTGGCTGTCGGTCGTCTTCGCCTGTCTGCTGGCCCTGCCGTCCCTCTACTCCACGACCGCGTACGGCGCGGTGACCGCGATCAACGTCATCGGCATCACGCCGGCGTACGCGATCCCGATCTATCTGAAGCTGCGCGCCAAAGACCGCTTCGAACCCGGCCCGTGGAGCCTGGGCCGCTGGAGCAAGCCGGTCGGCTGGGTGGCCGTGGTGTGGGTGGCGTGTGTGACGGTTCTGTTCTGCCTGCCGCAGTCCAACCCGGTGACCGTCGACACGATGAACTACGCCTCGATCGCGCTGGTCGCTGTGCTGGTGCTGGCCACCGTGTGGTGGTTCGTGGCACGCCGCTCGTACGGCACGCCGTCCGCGTACGGATCCGCCCGTGAGCAGGCGGAGATCGCGGAGAACATCGTCTGACGCGTCAGCACCACATTCCACTACGAGGCAGCCAGGGCCCGTCTCAGGAGGGGCCCTGACTGCGTGGTGTCACTTCCCGGCAGGCCTGCCGGTGACCTTGAGGTCGCGCAGGCTGCCCACGTTGTCGAACGAGCCGAAGCCCACCCTGCCCGAGCCGAATGTCTTGTCCACGGCGGTCATCAGCGGGTTCTTCGAGCCGTCGACGTATACCGCGATCTCTCCGCTGTCCGCGCAGTGCACGATGCGGACGTCGTGCCATCGCGCGTCGGCGATGGCCGGCGGAGCTCCGGTGGATCCGTTCCACTGGTGATCGAGCCGCAGCCGGTCCGCCTCATTGACCACGAAGATGCCGTTGTGCGGGTAGATCGTGTTGTCGGACGACAGATGCGCGTAATAGAACTTCGTGTCGGACCGGTAGCCGAACACGATGATCACGTCCCGGTTGCTGATCTCGACCGGGGTGTCCAGCCGGACCTCCGCGTCGATCCGGGTGGAACCGAACCGCGGCCCCGCGGTGAGGACCGCGTACTCGAACGGCCTGCGCGGTCCCGGGCGGGCGACGCCCGCCTCGGCGAGAGTGACCTGGCCGCGCGGGAACTGCCATTTGGCGGGGGTGACGGGCGCCCAGTTCTTCGCGCCCGTCACATGCGTGAGCGTGGTGCCGTGGGTCCTGCAGTCGGCGAACCGGCGGGTCCCGGTGATCTTCCAGATCTTGCCGTTCGCCTTGGACAGCAGATACAGCTCGCCGCGCGCGTCCCGGCCGAAGCGGAGGTCGACCCGGCTGTCACCGGCGAGCTCCGGCAGGGTGACGCGCTTGCCCGTACCGTCGAAGAGCAGCAACTGGTAGGTGTCGGCGAGCTGCTTGCCGCCCCTGCGCATCTCGCTCGCCTCGGAGTACAGCAGCCGGCCGTCGACGAGGTCGCCGTAGAGGTATTTGCCCCACAGCGCCGGCGCGTCGTGGCCGCGGTAGACGAAGCCGCCGACGATCGCGCGCCCCAGGTCCGACCTGCAGTTCCAGCTGGCGGGCGGATCGTGGTCGTACGCGGCGACGGGGTAGGTGTAGCCGTTCTTCGCGTCGTCCTCCGGCAGCGGGAGCAGCCGGTCGCAGGGGTTGACCGCCGCCTTGTCGTAGACGAAGGCGCCTTCGCGCTCGCTCCAGCCGAGGTTGTCTCCTGCCTGCACCTCATAGACGCCTTCGACGGCATGTTCGCCGATGTGCCCGAGGTACATCCGGTGACGGCCGACCGGGTCCCAGCTGAAGCGGTGCGGGTCGCGCATTCCGTACGCGTAGATCTCGCCCAGTGCCCCCGGCATGCCGACGAACGGATTCGAGGCCGGAACCCCGTATTTTCCGTTCGCGCTGTTATTACCGCGCGGGTCGATACGGAGGATCTTGCCGTGCGGCAGCGCCAGGCTCTGCGGCTCGGTGTTGTTGACACCCTGGGCTCCGTCGCCCGTGCCGACGTAGAGAAGCCCGTAGTCCCGGTCGCCGGGCCTCACGGTCGGGTTGAAGTCGATCTGCTGGATGCCGTGGCCGCCGCCGGAGAATCCAATACGGAGCAACTCGCGACGGCTGCCGCTGAAGGTGTCCGCTGCCGGGTCGTCGGCCGTCCACTCGGTAACGATGCCGTGGTAGTTGGTGGTCGCCTGCTGGACGAAGTCCGGCCGGGCGGTGGTGGCGGAGGCCTTCTCGGTGTGGACCGTGTAGAACCTGCCGTTCTTGCGGAAGTCGGGGTCGAAGGTGACGAACCCGAAGCCCTGACCCATGCCGCTGCTGGCGAAGAAGGCGGGGCCGATGGCGGCGGCGACATCCAGATATACGTGCGGCTGTCCGTGCTCGACGAGATAGAGCCGGCCGTTGAGGTCGGGGACCGCCATCCGCCCCGAGCGGTCGGGCAGTTCGCTCAGGAAGTTGATCCGGGAATGGCGTTTGAGACGGGGGTCGGTGACCGGTCCGGGAAGGGGTTCGGTCTTGGGGAAGGAGGCGTACTCCTCGACCACCAGCCCCAGACCGGACTGGATGGGCTTCGTCGGTATCGGGTCATGGACAGGCCCACCGGCTTCGTCTGCCGCATGCGCCGCGCCGGGCGACGCCGTCAGTACGGACAGCAGCAGGGCGAGAGCGAGCACGGCAATGAGGAATGGGGATCTTTTGCTGCGAGGTGCGAGCACCGCTGGTCTCCTTCGACGGGAGGGAGCGAAAGCTCAACCATGTAATCGACGTCTCGGTGCTTGAACAACCGTCGTGCACAGACCAGTTGAGAATGCTGCCTGTCTTGCGGGATCCCGGGAGATTCCTTGACACCACGTGAGGTGATCCGTAACTTCCTGTGCACGAATAAGACCATCGATCACATACGAGAACAGGTGGAACTGTGAGTCCAAGGTGGATCGTGGTGTCGGGCGGCGGTACGGGCATCGGGCTCGCCGTGGCTGAGTCATTCGCCGCGGCCGGCGACGATGTGACCCTTCTCGGCCGCCGCGAAGAGGTGCTGCGCGCGGCGGCCGAGAAGCTCAACGCCACCCACGGCGACTCCACGGCGACCTGGTTCCCGGCGGATCTGTCCGAGCCCGAACAGGTAGGCCGCGCTGCGCAGTTCATCACCGACGGCAGTGACGCGGTCGATGTTCTGGTGACCAATGCGGGAGGCAATGTCGCGGCCTCGCACGACGGCAGCCTCGAAGGCATCGCCGACAGCTACCGCCGCAACTTCGCCGCCAACGTCCTGACATCGGTCCTGCTGACGGAAGCGCTGCTCCCCCACATGCGGCGGCCGGGCGGCCGGATCGTCCATCTGTCGTCGATCGCGGCCCTGCGCGGCCCGGGTTCGTACGGCGGCTCGAAGGCCGCGGTCAACGCGTACACCTTCGATCTGGCCCAGAGGCTCGGCGCGGAGGGCATCACTGTCAACGCCGTGGCGCCCGGGTTCGTCGCCGACACGGAGTTCTTCGGCGACCGCGCCACTCCGGAGTTCGTCGCCTCGCGGGTGAAGCAGTCCCTGACGGGCAAGCCGGGGCTCCCCGCCGAGATCGCGGCGATGGTCCGCTATGTCGCCTCGCCCGAGGCCGCGTATGTCACGGGCCAGATCCTGCACATCAACGGCGGCGCCGCGCTGGGCCGTTAGACGGGCACACGCGTCCCGGCCGGACCGGCGCGCCGCCCGCCGCCTGGCACCTGACGCCCGTCAGTCCAGCCGGAACGCGTCCGCGAGTGCGTCGATCTGGGCGTCGAGCAGAGTCCCCGGATCGTGCCCCATACCGGTGAACTGACCGGCCACTTCGAGGCTGACGGCGCCGTGCATCTGGGACCAGGCGAGCACCGCCCCCGCCAGCGCCCGGCCCACACCGCCTCCTGACGCCGGCAGTTCTGTGTACTGCTCCGCCCAGGACGCCACGGCGGGCTCCCGCTCCGCCCAGGCGGTCATCTGCTCGACGAGCCGGACCGCCGGTCCCGACGGCTCCCCCGCGACAAAGACGCTCAGGAACGGACCGAGCGCCGCCCGCGCCCGCGCCACCGTGTCGGCCGGTGCGCTGTAGCCGGGCAGGGGCGGGCCGGCGATCAGCAGATAGCGGTGCGGCTGCTCAACACCCCAGGCCCGGAACGCGTCGGCCAGCGCGTGCAGCCGAGCGCGCGGCGACACCTCGGCACAGGCCTCCGCGGCGACTCCGATGGCCTCGGCAAGGTCGTCGTACGCATCGCGGATCAGCGCACTGAGCAGGTCGTCACGGTTGGCGAAGTAGCGGTAGAGCGCGGGCCCCGACATGCCCATTTCCTTGGCGATACGGGTCAGCGCGATGGCCGCCAAGCCGCCTTCGGCCAGCTGTCGCAGCGCGGCTTCCTTGATCTCCGCGCGCGTCTGCTCCCTGTACCGGGCCCGTGGGCCCTGTGTCGTCGGCGTCACAGCCACGTCCCTCCATAGATGACGCAACCCATCCTAGCTTCTGTTACGATCCATAACTAACACAACGATGCATCACCACTTCGGGTTCCCGACCATCGTTTTCTGGAGGCTCTGATGACCTTTCCCCACACCATCGACGCGGACGCACCGGTCGTGGTCCGCCGCCGCATCACCGTCGACGCGCCCGCCGCGCTGATCTGGCGCATCCACACGGACATCGACGCCTGGCCCGGCTGGAATCCCGGCATCGAGACGGCGCACCTCAACGGCCCGCTCGCGCCCGGTGCCACCTTCCGCTGGCTGACCGGCGACCTGGACATCGAATCGACCGTCTATGAGGTCGTTCCCGGTGAGCGGGTCATCTGGGGCGGCCCGGCCCACGGCATCACCGGAATCCACCTCTGGACCTTCACGGAGGAGGACGGCCACACCGTTGTCTCGACGGAGGAGTCCTGGAGCGGCGACCCCGTCCTCGCGCAGCCCAAGGAGATGCACAGGCTCCTGGACGAGTCACTCGAAGCCTGGCTCCGGCATCTGAAGACAGCGGCGGAGCGGGCGTAAAGAACCGCCCCCTTGCGCCTCACCCGGGCGCACGCCGTTCGAACACCACGTCCCGTGCCGTGTCCAACGCCGTCGCGACCGCACCCAGCAGGATCGCGTCCTCACCGAGGGCGCTCGGGGCGACCTTGGGGCGCAGCGGCGTAAGGGACTTGAGGGTGTCGCGGACAGTGCGCAGCAGCAGGTCGGCGCTATGGCCGACGCCGCCGCCGAGCACGACCAGGTCGGGGTCGAGGACGGCGGCCACGGCGGCCACGGTGTGGGCCAGGCGTTCGCCCTCCTGGCGGACCGCTGTGGTCGCGGCGGGATCGTCGCGGCGTGCGGCGTCGAAGACGTCCTTGGCGGTGAGCGGTCCGGTCATGCCGAGCGCACGGGCGGCCGCGACGACGGCCTCGCCCGAGACTGCGTCCTCCAGGACATCCGGCTTGTGCCGTCCGGGCCAGGGCAGGAAGCCGATCTCGCCGGCGGCGCCGTGCGCGCCGGTGAACAGCCGGCCCTCGTGGACCACGCCCATGCCCAGGCCGGTGCCGATCATCACGTAGACGAAGAGTCTGCTGCCGACGCCCGCGCCGAACGCGTACTCGCCCAGGGCGGCGAGGTTGGCGTCGTTGTGGACGGCCAGCGGCAGGCCGAGTTGCTCACGCATACGGTCGAAGAGCCCCGCGCGGCCCCAGCCCGGCAGGTTGACCGCATAGCGCACGCGGTGGTTCCGACTGTCGTACACACCCGGGGTCGCGACCACGGCCTGGATCACCCGGTCGCGGTCGACGCCGCTGTCGGCGACGACCCGGTGGGCGGTGCTGACGACGAGGTCGGCCATGGTGGCCGAGGTACGGGCGCGGTTGCGCACGTCGGCGCGGGCTACGACCGAACCGTCCAGATCGGCGAGGGCCACCCGCAGCCAGTCGCGGCCGATATCGATGCCCAGGGCGTATCCGGCGGCCGGGTCGGGGGCATAGAGGACGGCGACGCGGCCGCGTTCGGGGGTATGGGTCCCCACCTCCCGTACCAGGCCTGCCTTTTCCAGCGCGGCGAGAGCGCTGGAGACGGTGGGTTTCGACAGGCCGGTCTCACGCGCGAGCTGAGCCCGGGACGCGGACCCGACCGCTCTCAGCCGGTCGAGCAGCAGCCTCTCGTTGGCGCTGCGCAGCCGCTGCCGGTTCCAGCGCTGCTCGGCGCCCTCCTCGCTGCTGGTGGTCATGCCGTCATTCTCACGCATCCCCTGACGACCTCTTGACGACTCAAGTAAAGGTCCTTAACTTAATCACACCCGGCGCCGTCGTGCAGCCCTGTACTGGCGAAACGGCTACAACTCCCCGCCCCGCCACCTGAGATCAGGGAGGCTCCCCTTGTCCGGAACCCCGCCGCGTACCGAAGGCTTCGCGCGCCGCATCGGCCCGTTCCAGGCCACCGCCATCAATATGAGCCAGATGTGCGGTATCGGGCCGTTCGTCACCATCCCGCTGATGGTCGCCGCCTTCGGCGGGCCGCAGGCCGTCATCGGCTTCGTCGCCGGTGCGCTGCTCGCCCTCGCCGACGGCCTCATCTGGGCCGAACTCGGCTCGTCCATGCCCGGCTCCGGCGGCAGTTACGTGTATCTGCGCCAGGCCTTCCAGTACCGGACGGGCAAGTTCATGGCGTTCCTGTTCGTGTGGACGGCCATGCTCTTCATCCCGCTGATCATGTCCACCGGCGTGGTGGGCTTCGTCCAGTACCTCGGCTATCTCGCACCCGGCCTGGGCCGGACCGCCGGCGACCTGATCGGCCTCGGCGTCATCGCCCTGGTGATCCTGCTGCTGTGGCGCGGGATCGAGCACATCGCCAAGATCACCGCCGTGATGTGGACCGTCATGATCGCCTCGGTCACCCTGGTCATCGTGGCTTCGGCCACCAACTTCAGCTCCGACCTGGCCTTCACCTATCCGGCGCACGCCTTCGAACTCACCAGCAACCACTTCTGGATCGGCTTCGCCGCGGGCCTGACGATCGGTATCTACGACTACCTCGGCTACAACACCACCGCCTACATGGGCGCCGAGATCAAGGACCCCGGCCGCACACTGCCGCGTTCCATCATCTTCTCGATCCTCGGCATCATGGCGATCTATCTGCTGCTGCAGATCGGCACTCTCGGCGTCATCGACTGGCACCGGATGACCGACCCCGGCGACATCGCCTCCACCTCCGTCGCCTCCGCCGTCCTGGAGGAGACTTGGGGCAAGGGCGCCGCCGACACGGTCACCGTCCTCATCCTCATCACCGCCTTCGCCTCCGTCTTCGCCGGGCTCCTCGGCGGATCGCGAGTGCCCTACGACGCCGCACGCGACCGGGTCTTTTTCCGCCCGTACGCCAAGCTCCACCCCAAGCACCGCTTCCCGACGCTGGGTCTGGCCACCATGGGCGTCATCACGGCCATCGGCTTCCTCATCGGCCGCCACACCGACCTCGCCACACTCATCCAGCTGCTGACCACCGTCATGGTGATCGTCCAGGCCCTGGCCCAGGTCGTCGCCCTGACCGTACTGCGCAAACGACAGCCGGCCCTGCGCCGCCCGTACAGGATGTGGCTCTACCCGCTGCCGAGCATCGTCGCCCTCGCCGGCTGGCTGGTCATCTACGGATACGCCGACGAGAACTCCCCCGGCCGCCACCCCATCGAATGGTCACTGGCCTGGCTCGCCCTGGGCTGCGCCGCCTTCCTGGTGTGGGCGCGATACGAGAAGGTGTGGCCCTTCGGGCCCAAGGAGATCTCGGAGGACTACCTCACGCCGCAGGACAGCGGGACCGAAACCATCACGGCCTGACCGGCCGATCCACGGACCGTGGCCGGTGCTCCCCACCTGATCCGCGCCAAAACCCTTCGAACACCTGTGACATTCCCACGGGCCCTGGCGCTGTTATCTGTAGGGGACATCGACAAGGGTGTGCCGTGTCGGCGCGACAAAGAGGAACGAGTGGGCAAGGTGGGGGGCGACCGGCGTGCGGAGACGTACGACGCGGAGCTCGGTGAGGAAGTCGCGCGGGCGCAGAACGGGGACGAATGGGCCTTCGCCGCTGCTTACAGACGCGTACATCCTCCTCTGCTGGGCTATCTGCGTGGCCTGGTCGGGGACGATGCCGAGGACGTTGCGTCCGAGGCGTGGCTCGAGATCGCGCGTGACCTGGGGCGGTTCCGAGGGGACGGCGCGGGCTTCCGTGCGTGGACGGCGCGCATCGCGCGCAACCGGGCCATCGACCATCTGCGCCGGCTGAAGAGCCGACCGCGCGGCACGCTCCTCGAACAGGAGCTGGGAGAGCTGCCTGCCGGGCGGGACACAGCCGGAGAGGCCTTCGAAACCATCTCGACGGAGCGTGCCCTCGCACTGATCGCGACCCTGCCCCGACAACAGGCGGAAGCGGTGCTCCTCCAGACGGTCATCGGACTTGACGGGGCGGCGGCCGCGCGGGTGCTGGGCAAGCGGCCCGGGGCGGTACGGTCCGCCACGCACCGCGGGCTGAGGCGGTTGGAGAAGCACCTGGCGACGCTCGAGCGAAGCCGTGTGACAGATTCGGACTCCCGTGCGCTGGGAGAGGCGACATGACCGAAAACCGATCCAGAGGTGCCATGGACTCCTGGGACGAGCCGCCGACGCCGGCACGGACGCCGACGCTCGATGAGCTGCTCGCTGCCGCCGCCCGCCCGGCGCCCGCCGTACCGGAAGCCGAGGAGCGCGCCGTCGCAGCCTTCCGGGCGACGCGCGAGGAGGGTGCGCCGACAGCGCGCACCCGGCGCATGGACGACTGGCGGCCCGTGGAGCCGCGGGTCCCGAACGGCTGGATCAAGGTGGCACTGGGCACTCTCGTGGCCGGGCTGACACTCGGCGGCGTAGCGATGGCGGTCGGCGCGATCCCGACACCGTTCGGCGATACGCCCGAGAAGCCCGAACCGACGCCCAGCGCTTCCTCGCCTCAGGACAGGGAGACCCCGGGCCGGGCGCACCCCTCCGCCCCCGTGCCATCGGCGGCCGGACCGGCCGCGCGTACTCCCGGCGAGCGTCCGCCCAAGGCCCGGAATCAACTGGCGCAGTGCCGTGTGTACGAGTCGAAGCAGGGGCGGGGCCGGTCGCTGGACAGTACTGCGCGACAGCATCTCGAAGACGCCGCCGGCGGTCCCGACTCCGTTGCCGCGTACTGCGCACGGCTGTTGAGCGAGCAGCCTCTCAACCAGCCGCCCAGCACAGGCCCGTCCAAGGACGACAAGAAGGATCCGCCCGTGCCCGCCGGGCAGCAGAACGGACGGGGGAACGGAAGCGCTCCCGCGCAGAACCCGTCCGGGAGCCAGGCGAACTGACAGACCGACGAAGGTGCATTGCGCGCTCGTGCGCGGCCGGGGCCGCGCGCTCGTGCGCGGCCGGGGCCCCCTTCTTTGTGGGGACCCCGGCCGCGTTCCGTCAGCGGCCGTCGGGCTAGGGGGTCAGCACCAGGCCGATGCGCGCGCCTGCCGGCGCGCCGAGAGGCGTGACGCCGTAGTACACGCCCGACGAGGGGATCACGCCGGACGTGCCGCTGTTGTCGATCTGGAGGATCGCGCCGTTGTTCGCGTCCTCGCCGTCCGCACCGATGGCCAGGTCCGCCCGCGTGTAGCCGGACAGATCGGTCAGTGAAACGGACGAGCCGAGACGGTCGTTGGACTCGGTGTCACCCGGCACACCCGCGGTGTCCTGGTGGTAGGCGACCGACCCCGTGGCCGTCGGTCCCGTGGCCGAACCGCGGAGCAGGATCACCTGGCCCGCGTTGGTCTGGGCGACGCCGTTGCGGGTGATGTCCTCGCCCGGAAGTCCGGTGAGCATGTCGCCGTATCCGTCGAGGTTGATGTCGCCGATGGAGATGGACGCGCCCATGTCGTCGCCGGTCTCGCCGGTGTCGGGGACGCCGGTGGTGTCCTGACTGAGTGTCAGCCTGCCGGTCGAGGTCAGCCCGGTCGCCGAGCCGAACACCGCGGTGACAGCGCCGCCCTTGGCGGTGTGACCGGACTCGGCGGCGACGGGCTGACCGACGGCGAGATCGGCATAGCCGTCTCCGTTGAGGTCACCGGCGGCGAGGGAGCGGCCGCCCTTGGCGTCCAGGATGCCGACCCGCTGCAGACCGGTGGAGGAACCCTTCAGCCACAGCAGGCGTGCGATACCGCCCGGGTCGCGGAAACTGATCGCCACATCGCCGTAGCCGTCCTTGTTGAAGTCACCGGTCACGGCGGAGGAGAGGCTCGTCGCCGCGGTGTACGCGGAGGTGCCGAGGAAGCCTGCCTTCGTGGCGTACTCGGACTTGTCCTCGAACACCCACCAGCGGCCCGGCTTGCCCGGAGCGACGGTAAGAATGTCGGCCTTGCCGTCCGCGTTGAAGTCGCCCACGGTGACGGCAGAGCCGAGCTTCTCGCTGACCAGCCGGTACGCGGGAGAGGTCATGTACTGCTTGCCGGTGTCGAGCCCGGGGCCGTACACGACCGTGACCGAGCCGGTGTCTCCGTGGCCGGAGTCGTCGTCCTCACCGAGCGCGCCGACGGCGAGGTCGGCGTAGCCGTCACCGTTGACGTCGCCGTACGCTGCCGAAGAACCGAAGTTGTCGCTGGTCTCGTTCTCGCCGGGGACGCCGGGTGAGGCCTGGGTGAGGGTGCGCCGGGCCGTGGCCACCGGACCGCTCGTGTCGCCGGGCAGGACACTCACCGTGCCACCGGTGGCCGTGATCTTCGGCAGGCCGACGGCCAGATCCGTGATGCCGTTCCGGTCGAAGTCGGAGGTGGGGATAGCGGAGTTGCGCCCCGCGCTCGCAGCGAAGTCACGGATCGATGAGAGCTTGGCGTACAGGTTCTTGCCCGGGCACGCGGTCGCGAAGGCGTCACGGTGGCCGGAGATCACATTCATCGTGGCCTGCTGGCCCTCGGTCCATTTGCCGGTGTTGCCCTGGGCCGTGAGCGTGACCGTGCCCTTCGGGCTGCCTCCGTACTGGCCGAGCTTCCAGGCGGCGACACGGGCGGCCGACTGCAGAGCGGCTGTGGTCGGCTTTCCGGCAGGCTTCCCGGTGGCGGCATCGCCTTCGAAGTCACCGAGCAGAGCGATGCCGGTGGAGTAAGTGTTGAATCCGTACGTGTGCGCGCCCTTGACCGGCAGGTCGACGCCGCCGGCCCGGCCCTCGAAGATCTGGCCGCATTTGTCGACCAGGAAGTTGTAGCCGAGGTCGTTCCAGCCCTCGGTCTTGACGTGGTACGTCATGATGCCGCGGACCAGGGAGGCCGACTCGGCACAGCTGTAGCTGTTCGAACCGACGGTGTGGTGGATGAAGACCGCCTGCACCTTGTCGATGTACTCGGCGGGGTCGTCGACCATCGACTCGTCGGCGCCCCACTGGGCGCGGCCGATGATCGGCGGCTGCTTCACCGTCGACGGTGGCGCGGTCGGCCTGGTGGGAGTCGGGCTCGGCGTCACTGTCGGCGTCGCAGTCGGGCCGGCCGTGTCGGTCGGAGAGCTCGTCGGTGTGGCCGAGTCCAGGGGAGTCGCGGTGTCGGTCGGCGACGCCGGATCGGTCGGCGACGCCGGATCGCTCGGGGTGACCGGATCGCTCGGGGAGGCGGACGGGGTCTCGTCCACTGCGAACGCGGCGTTGTCCATGACCATGGCGGCCGGGTCCTTGGCCTCGGTCTTGCTCACACCGGGGTCGACCATATGCAGCTTGAGGTTCTTGGGCAGCGCCTTGCCCGAGTCGACGCGTACCTGCACCGCGGTGGACGGTCCGACCCACAGCGGCTCGGACGCTCCGTGTGCCGTGCCCTCGGCCCCGTCCGGCCTGTGTGCGTCCAGTTCGAGCGCCTGCCAGCCGGACCACTTGCCGGTCTCGGCATTGCGCGTACGTACCCGCGCCGTGCCTTCGAACTCGACCGTGGTGTCCCAGCCGATACCGACGAGGGAGAACGGCTCGGTGCTGGTGGCCGGCAGTTCCCGCTCGGTGGCTCCGCCCCTGTCCAGCCGGAGCGTACGGAGTTCAGCCGCCCGCTCCTGCTGATGCGGCTTCTTGGGCAGGTCGGACGGGTTGGCCGTGGCGATTGTGACCACCCCCGCCCCGCCCAGGACGACGGCGCCGACGGTCAGCCAGGCTCGGCGCTTCATGCTCAATGGTCTGTACGCATGCGACGTACGCGGGCTCAAGTGCCCCACCTCTCCAGAAAGTTCACCTGCGGCGCACCCGTCACATGGGCGGCCTGAGATACCCAGCGCACCGCGCTGACGAAACATCACGGGGCAGCGGTTGGATGTGGTGTGGATCACGCATTGTTGGTGCCGTTGCGTCAGGGCGCGAGTGCGAGTACGTCGCCGGGCACCAGCTCGCCTTCGCCACCGAGCGGGCGGGAACACTGCCCGCAGCTGGTCCGTAAAACGATCAGAGGCCGTATCGAATCTCTTCGATACGGCCTCTGATCTGCGACTTCGAAAAGTCGGGACGACAGGATTTGAACCTGCGACCCCTTGACCCCCAGTCAAGTGCGCTACCAAGCTGCGCCACGTCCCGGTGCGCGCTTCTTCCGGATTTCCGGCCGAGCGCGCAAGAGAACATTACCCCACTTCGCGGGGCCGTTGGACGTCCGGCCTGCGGTCATATGCCCCGCGGCGGCCCCGACGGCGAGAGCCTCACACCGTGACTCAAGTGATCGGGGTTCGGCGGGTTACCCCGCGGCCGACGTCTCGACCGGCCCACGCACGTTCCAGCCGGGGGCACGCACATCCAGCCGCACATCCTCAGGGACGACCTCTCCTCCGCAGTGGCGGCAGCTGTGGACCATCTCCAGCTCCTCGCCGCAGGAGTGACTGAAGACCGCCGGCGGCTCGTCGACGAGCCACCTGTCACCCCATGCGCGCAGCGTGGTCAGCACGACCAGCAGGTCCCGGCCCGCCTCGGTGAGGTGGTATTCGAAGCGCGGAGGATGCTCACTGTACGGCCGCCGGACGAGGACGCCGACGGACTCCAGGTGGCGCAGCCGCACGGTGAGTACATCGCGGGGAGCGCCGGTGTTACGGGCGATCGCGGCGAACCGGTGATTGCCGAGACTGATCTCCCTGACGGCCAGCAGCGCCCACTTTTCACCGACGACCTGCAGCGACGCCGCGATCGAACACGGCCTGCCGCGCGAGTCCAGGGCCGGGGCGGGAAGCGTGCCGTCCTCCTTGGTGCGTGCCTTCATGGTCACTAGGTTGCCACATCCAACTCACTGCCTCTAGCATCGCGTCCCGAACAGTTAGTTTGATATCCAAACCATGGCGCGAGTCGGCCGGAAATGAGTGACGAATCATGGTCCAGCAGGCCTCACCCGTCGAGGACACGGCGGCGAGTTCGCGCTTCCGTCTCGTCTTCGCCGTCGTTGCCGCCGGCGTGGCGATGTCCAACCTCGACCTCTTCGTCGTGAACGTGGCGCTCCCCCACATCAGCGGCCACTTCCACGAAGCTTCGCTGTCCTCCGTGTCCTGGGTGCTCAACGCGTACGCCGTGGTCTTCGCCGCGCTGCTCGTCCCCGCCGGCAGCTTCGCGGACCGCAACGGACCGCGCCGCGCGTATCTGCTCGGTGTCTCCGTCTTCACCGTGGCCTCGGTGCTGTGCGCGCTCGCGCCGAGCGTCTGGCTGCTCGTGGCCGCTCGCGTCGCGCAATCGGCAGGTGCGGCGCTGCTCATCCCGGCCTCGCTCGGCATCCTTCTGGCCGCCGCCCCGCCGGAGCAGCGCGGCTCCGCCGTACGCAACTGGGCGGCGCTGGGCGGGCTGGCCGCCGCGCTCGGCCCGGTGGTCGGCGGCGCGCTCGCCCAGGCCGATTGGCGCTGGATCTTCCTGATCAACGTTCCGGTCGGTATCGCCACCGTCATCGTCGGCCGGAGCGCGATCGCGCCCACCGCACGCCGTACGGAGAGCGGCCGCAGCGATCTGCTCGGCGCGGCACTTCTGACCGCCGGAATCGGCGCGGTCGCACTCGGGCTGGTCAAGGCCCCGGACTGGGGCTGGACTTCGGGTTCGCCGGCGATCACGCTGCTGGCGGGGGGCGTGCTGCTCGCGCTGTTCGTCCGGCGCTCGGCGAAGCACCCGGTGCCGGTCCTGCCGCTGCAGCTGCTGCGGACGCCTGCCATGGGCCCTGCCCTGCTCGCGAATCTGCTGTTCGCGGCGGCCTTCGCCGCAATGCTGCTCTCGGCGGCGCTCTGGTGCCAGAACGTATGGCACTGGTCCGCGCTGCAGACCGGTCTGGCGATCAGCCCCGGTCCCGTCATGGTGCCGCTTCTGTCAAAGTACGCGGGCCTGCTGGTGCAGCGCTTCGGCGCGGCCGTCGTGGCCGCGACCGGCAGCGGGCTGTTCGCGATCGGCCTCTTCTGGTGGATCGCGGCCCTGAGCGTCAAGGAGCACGACTATGTGATGGGACTGCTGCCCGGCATGGTGCTGACCGGCGTCGGCGTGTGCTTCACACTGCCCACGCTGGTGGGCGCGGCGGTCACCACGGTTCCTCCGGCGAACTTCGCCACCGGCTCGGGCGTGGTGACCATGGCACGCCAGACCGGCAGTGTGGTGGGTGTCGCGGGGCTCGTCGCCGTGCTCGGCAAGCCGCACGGTGCGGCGGCGGTGGACGCCTTCCGCCACGGCTGGATCTTCACTCTGGTGGCGACAGTGGCCGCGGTGGCCGCGTGCTGCCTGCTCCTGCCGCACTCACGGCCTGCGGCGAAGACTGACGCTGACAGCTGACAGCGGGCGGCTGACGGCGGGCGCCTGTCGGACCACAGTGGACAATTGAGGTGTGGACAAGGCACGGAGGGACCGCGACATCGAGGGGCGCGCACGCAACGCACGTCCTCGCGACGGGCTGGGACGCCCGCTCCCGTACAGAACACCGGGGGTGGAACGGCAGCCCGAGGGTGTGGTGCGTACGCCCGGTGAGACGCTGACGGAGGCACAGCGGCTGCTCGACGCGGGCATGCCGTTCCATGCGCACGAGGTCTTCGAGGACGCCTGGAAGTCCGGTCCCGAGGCCGAGCGTGAGCTGTGGCGGGGGCTCGCGCAGCTGGCGGTGGGGCTCACGCACGCCGCCCGGGGCAATACGGCGGGCGGCGCGCGGCTGCTACTCAGAGGCGCGGACCGGATCGCCGGCTTTCGCGACCCGTACGGCATCGATGTGACCGGGCTGACCGCCTGGGCGCGTGAACTCTCGGCCCGCGTCCAAGGACCGGTGGACGCGGGCGTCGAGGCGCCCCGGCTGACCTCAGCCCTGTAGAAGGACGACCTCGAGGGTGCGCGGGCCGTGGACGCCCTCGACCCGGTCGAGTTCGATGTCGCTGGTCGCGGAGGGTCCTGAGATCCAGGTCAGCGGGCGGGTCGGGTCGAGGAGGGGCATCGCCTGCGGTACGGACGCCACGACCTGGTCCGGGACACGTACGACACAGATGTGGTGGTCGGGGATGAGCGTGATGCGCCGACGGCCCTGTCCGGGACCGGCGTCCAGCACGATCGTGCCGGTCTCGGCGATGGCGAGCGCGCATCCTGTGACGACACTGTCGACGGCGTCGAGTTCCTGCGCGGTGGAGACCGAACGGTCGTGGATTCGGGTCGCGTCGGCGGCGGAAAGCCACTCGGGCGGCAGTCCGGGCGGTACGAGCACAGTCGCGGAGCCGCGGTCCGCGAGCAGCCGCATGAGCAGCAACGGCAGTTCGTCCGCGGTCGTGCGGTGGACGACGGCCCGGTAGTCCGCGAGGTTCTCGTGGAGGAGGTCGAGGACCGCGGCAGGGTCGTCGGGTGTGTGGGTGGCGAGGTAGTCGCGGGTCGGCTCGGGGGCCTCGGGCGCGGCGGCGACAGCGCTGCGTACTCGGGTGAGGATGCGGTCGCGGGAGCTCGTACGGGAGTGGGGTCCGGCGCTCATGTGCGGTTCTTCTTCCACCAGTCACGGAAGGATTCGGCGGGCAGCTCGGGCAGTTCACGGCCGGCGGTCCAGGCCCCTGCGCCCGGCAGTTTCTTCGGGTGCAGCCTTCGGGTCCTGGACGCGGCGCGTTCCCCGGCGGCGAGCGCGGCGGGATGGTCGAGGACCCAGCCTGCGGCCTTGATCGCGGCCTTCTCCAGGCGGTGGCCCTTGCCTCCCTGGTCCGCGACCTTCTCGCGGAGGTGGACGAGAACTTCGGGGATGTCGATGGCGACCGGGCACACCTCGTAGCAGGCCCCGCAGAGGGAGGACGCGTACGGCAGAGAAGCGTCGATCTCGCTCTGGATGCCCCGCAGTTGGGGGCTGAGGATGGCGCCGATCGGGCCGGGGTAGACCGAGCCGTACGCATGCCCGCCGGCCCGCTCGTACACCGGGCAGACATTGAGGCAGGCGGAGCAGCGGATGCAGCGCAGCGCCTGGCGGCCGACCTCGTCGGCGAGGGCGTTGGTGCGGCCGTTGTCGAGGAGGACCAGATGGAAGCTCTGCGGTCCGTCGGCGTCAGCGGTGCCGGTCCACATGGAGGTGTACGGGTTCATGCGCTCGGCGGTCGATGAGCGCGGCAGCGTCTGCAGGAAGACCTCCAGATCACGCCAGCTCGGCACCACCTTCTCGATACCGACCACCGAGATCAGCGTCTCGGGGAGGGTCAGGCACATCCGGCCGTTGCCCTCGGACTCGAAGACCACGAGCGTGCCGGTCTCGGCGACCATGAAGTTGGCACCGGAGATACCGACCTTCGCCCGCAGGAACTTCTCGCGGAGGTGGAGGCGTGCCGCCTCGGCGAGCTCGGTGGGGTTGTCGGAGAGGCCGTCGGGGGCGGGCCGTCCCCAACTGCCCATTCGCTCCTGGAAGATGTCGCGGATCTCGCCACGGTTGCGGTGGATGGCCGGCACCAGGATGTGCGAGGGCCGGTCGTCGCCGAGCTGCACGATGAGTTCGGCGAGGTCGGTCTCGTAGGCCGAGATACCTTCGGCCTCCAGGGCTTCGTTGAGGCCGATCTCCTGTGTGGCCATCGACTTGACCTTGACGACCTCGCGCTCGCCGGTCGCCTTCACCAGACCGGCGACGATCCGGTTGGCCTCCGCCGCGTCGGCCGCCCAGTGCACGGTTCCGCCGGCCTCGGTGACCGCCGTCTCCAACTGCTCCAGATAGCGGTCGAGATAGCGGAGTGTGTGGTTCTTGATCTGCTTGCCGGCCTCGCGCAGCTCCGCCCAGTCGGCGAGCTCCGCCACCGCCAGGGCCCGCTTGTCGCGGATGGTGTGGGTGGCGTGCCGCAGATTGGCGCGCAGCGTCACATTGTGCACGGCTTCCTTGGCCGCCTCGGGGAAGGACGGCATCCCGAGATACGTGCCGCTCATACGTAGGGCTCCTCTTCGGTGCTGGCGAGGATGTCCGCGATGTGCAGGGCGCGCATTGGCACGCCTTTCATGGGCACAGCCTCGCGGCGCAGGATGCCGCCGATGTGCATCAGACAGGAGTTGTCGGCTCCGCACAGCACATCGGCTCCGGTGGAGACGGCATTGCGGACCTTGTCCCGGCCCATGACGGCGGAGACCTCGGCGTTCTTGACGGCGAAGGTCCCGCCGAAGCCGCAGCACTCCTCGGCGCCGGGCAGTTCGCGCAGCTCCAGGCCCTTCACCGCGTCGAGGAGCTTCCGCGGCCGTTCACCGAGATGGAGCATCCGAAGACCGTGGCAGGAGGGGTGGTAGGTGACGGTGTGCGGGAAGTAGGCGCCGACATCGGTGACGCCGAGGACATCGACGAGGAACTCGGTGAGTTCGTATGTACGGGAGGGGAGCGAGGTCTCACCGAACTTCGGGTAGTGGTCACGCACCATCGCCGCGCACGATCCTGACGGCGTCACGACGTACTCGTACCCCTCGAAGGCCCGCGTCGTCCGCCTTATCAGGGGCTCGGTCTCGCGCCGGTAGCCGGTGTTGAACTGCGGCTGTCCGCAGCAGGTCTGCGCGGCCGGAAAGTCCACCTCCACCCCCAGCCGCTCCAGGAGTCTCACCGTCGCGATGCCCGTGGCCGGATAGAACGCGTCATTGACGCAGGTGACGAAGAGTGCGACACGCATGGTCGGAGGATATGCCGCTATCGGCGGCCCCGGTAGGTCCCACGAACCGCCGGATGCGGCAGACTCGACAGGGTGAGAAAGATCTATGTGATCGGCATCGGGGCGGGCGACCCCGACCATCTGACGCTGCAGGCGGTCAAGGCGCTGAACAAGGCGGATGCGTTCTTCATCCTCGACAAGGGCGAGGAGAAGTCGGATCTGACGCGACTGCGGCACGACATTCTGGACGCGCACATCGAGGACCCTTCGTACCGGCTGATCGAGGCACGCGATCCGGAGCGGGACCGGAAAACATCGGACTACTCCCCCGCGGTCGACGACTGGCGCCGCCGCCGGGCCGACCTCTATGAGCGGTTCATCGCCGACGAGCTGGGCGTGGACGAGTGCGGGGCGTTCCTCGTCTGGGGCGATCCGGCGCTGTACGACTCCACCCTCGGCATCCTGGAGGAAATCCTCGAACGGGGCGCGGTCGCGTTCGACCATGAGGTCGTTCCCGGTATCAGCAGTGTCTCGGCGCTGCTGGCCAGACACCGCACCGGTCTCAACCGGGTCGCACGTCCCGTGCAGATCACCACGGGCCGGCGGCTCGCCGAAGGCTGGCCGGACGGCGTCGACGATGTGGTCGTGATGCTCGACGCCCGGCAGGCCTTCACCCGCCATCTCGACCAGGACCTGTTCATCTACTGGGGCGCCTATGTGGGCACCGAGGACGAGATCCTGGTGTCGGGGCGGCTGGCGGAGGTCTCCGACCGGATCGAGGCGCTGAGGGCCGAGGCGCGCGCCCGCAAGGGCTGGATCATGGACACCTATCTGCTGCGCCGCGGCTGAGGGGTCCGAGCGGTCGGAGTGGTCGGAGCGGTCGGAACTATCCGAGCCGTCCGAGCTGTCCGAGCAGTTCGAGCTGTCCGAGCAGTTCGAGTACGCCCGCCACGTCCGGCGCGAGGGGCACCCCGGGCGGCGCGGGCGGACGGCGGACCACCACCACGGGCATGCCCAGCTCGCGCGCGGCGGTGAGCTTGGCGGCGGTGGCGGGCCCGCCGCTGTCCTTCGTCACCAGGACGTCGATGTCGTGCGTACGGAGCAGCTCCCGTTCGCCCTCGAGGCTGAACGGCCCGCGGTCCAGCAGGACGCGGGAGTGGCGGGGCAGCGGCGGCTCGGGCGGCTCCACCGACCGTACGAGAAAGTGCAGTTGATCGAGGCCTGCGAAGGCGGCGAGGCCGAGACGTCCGGTGGTGAGGAAGACGCGCCGACCCAGCGCGGGCAGCTGCGCGGCGGCGTCGACGAGCGAGACGGCCGAATGCCAGTGGTCCCCGGGGCCCGCGCTCCAGCCGGGCCGCCGCAGCGCGCAGAGCGGGATACCGACGGCTGCCGCGGCCTGCGCGGCGTTGGCGCTGATGACGGAGGCGAACGGGTGCGTGGCGTCGACGACGGCATGGACGCGGTGCTCGCGCAGCCAGTCGGCGAGACCTTCCGGGCCGCCGAAACCGCCGATGCGTACCTCTCCGGCGGGCATCCGGGGCTGTGCCACCCGACCGGCGAGCGAGGTGGTGACACGGAGGCCGCCGCGCCCGGTCAGCTCGGCGGCGAGCTGTCGGGCTTCGGCCGTGCCGCCGAGGATCAGGATGTGCGTGCCGGGCATGGGACCGAGGCTACTTCGCCCGTGGATCGCGTACGCACTCGCCCGGCCTGGGACGAGGACACGGCACGCGCGGTCATGACCCGAGGTGTTAGTGCCATGTCACACGTCGCCCCACGCCCAGGGGGCCGGCACACTCTGCCCGAAACGGATCAGGTCACCAGGCCAGATGGAGCGCTTCGGGCGAGCGATGGATCAGGGTGGGCCGCATCACGATCGGCAGGCGGTCCTCGTCGATCCGCAGACCGGGCAGCCTGCGGGCGAACAGCCCGATGGTCAGCCGGAGCTGCTCACGGGCGAGCTGGGAGCCGGGGCAGCCGTGGGTCCCGTGGCCGAAGGCCACATGCTGCCGGGAGACCGGCCGCATGATGTCGAAGACCTCGGGCCGCTCGTAACGGTCCTCGTCGCGGTTGGCCGATCCGTAGGCCACGAACACCGTTGCCCCGGCGGGGAGTTCAGTGCCCGCAATCGTCACGGCCCGGGTGGTGGTCCGTCTGAAGCCCTGGACCGCGGTGTCGTACCGCGCGGCCTCCTCCACGGCTGCCGGTATCAACGCCGGGTCGGCGCAGATCAGTTCCCACTGCCGTCGGTCGCTCAGCAGATGGAGCAGCGTCGTACCGATGAGTGCGGTGGTCGTGAGATGCCCGGCGATCAGGAAGTTCTGGAGGTTCGACACCAGCTCGTGGCGCTGGTCGAGGGTGAGATCGCCGCTGCCGGGCGCGAGCGCGGCGACCATCGCCGAGCAGAGGTCGTCGCGCGGGCTCTTCCGCCGGTCCCGTATGTACGTGTCGAGAAGCTTCTGCAGCGCGACAACGTCTTCGGCGGCCCGGACCTGCTCGTCCGGGTCCAGCGGTCGGAACAGCAGCTCTTCGGCGCGGTAGCCGCTGTGCACCGCGGCCGGCACATCCGCCGGGTCGAGCCCGAGCAGCCGCCCGATCACCTGACCGGGCAGCTGTCGCGCATACGCCTCCATCAGCTCGGCTCCGCCGTCCGGCGCGAAGCCGTCGACCAGCGCCTCGGCGCGCTCGGCGGCGTACGGCACCAGCGCGGCGATCCGGCCGGCGGACAGTCCGCTGTTGAGCGGGGCCCGGTGGCGCTGATGGGCGGGGCCGTCGGTGGAGACGACGGTGGGGCGCTTTCCGTAGCCCTTGGCCAGCACCTCCAGCGCGGCCGGCGAGGGCATGACGTCGGGGAGCAGCGCGCGCACCGACGAGAACTCCTCGGGCCGCCGCAGCACTTCCCGTACGTCCGTGTCGCGCGCGACGAGCCAGGCATCCAGTTCGGGAACGAAGGTCAGGCCCTCGGCCCGGCGCGCCTGCGCGTAGAGCGGGTAGGGATCGCGTTGCAGCTCGTCGAGCCTGGCGTGATCTTTGCTCGCCACGCGGCGCCTCCGGGGCGGAAGGAAGGTTCCTGCACTGTGGGCGCACCGGTCGTCCGGTTGTTCGGCCGCGGCACGTCCGGCCATGGTGCCCGAGCCCCGCCGCATCGGGAAGGGGCACTGTCCGCAGAGCGCACATTGGCGTAATGGGCCCTGTACCAAAGGCGGATGGCCGGTCTACGGTCTCCGGTGGCCGACAGACGCACAACGGGGGTGCACTCGATCATGCGCGGGATCACTGGAGTACGGTCCTGGACGCGGGCGTCGGGGTGGCGGCGGTGGACGACCGCCTTCTGCCTGGCAGCGTTCGCGGCAACTCCCCTGATCGGACCCGGATGTGATCTCGTTCCCACCGCTCAGGCTGCGGCGCGGTCGACGGCCGAGGGGGGCAAAGGGGGCCTTGTCCCGTACTACGCGGATCAGTTCAGCCAGGAGGGCTTCGACTTCCGCGACCGGCTGGGCACCGAGTACAGGGGCGCGTACATTCGCGAGAAGCGCCAATTCGCCAACGGCTACAGCGAGTTCGCCAACGTGGCCGCCGCCCTGGTCGATCCGCGCGGGCGCACCGACGATGAACTCGAGGACCTGCTGGGCACGGGGCGGCCGGAGGAGGCCCCGGCGTACGACTTCAAGCTGGTGCCCCTGGAGGATTGGAAGCGCTATCTGCGGCCCGAGGACTATGGGGAATTGCGCGCGCAGGGCGTGAAGAACCTGCTGATGGTGCGGGCGATGAGCTTTCCCGGCGTGCGGGAGGGACGGAAGAAGACGGGCCTGCACTCCGAGAAGCTGATCAAGAACGTGCTGCAGCAGAACAGGACCGGCAAGGCGGCCCTGAACCCGCTGTCCTGGTACACCGATCGGGGTCCGTGCGAGGAGTGCGACGAAGAGGTCATCGAGGACGGGACTCCGGTCTACCACACGCAGGAATACGGCCTGAGCCGAAAGGAGCGGGCCCTGCGGGATGCCGAGCTGAAGAAGGCCGACATCGAACTTGGAAAATTCACGAACAGTCAGAAGCGGCTCGTCGAGCGGGCGGAGAAGGCGGCCAAGCTGCCTGCCGGACAGCGCGCGAACGAGAGGAAGGTGATCAAGAGGGAGATGGAGAAGGTGGCCGGCCGCCGGAAGGCCGCGGAGGCCCGCAGGCAGCAGATCGTGAACCGTTACAAGGACATCGAGAGTGTCCGGGCTGCCACGGCCAGCGGCAATCTGCGCAAGGACATCGACAAGGCGCGCAAGGCCGACGCCGCGGCCAAGTCCGTGTTCGTCGCCGCTCGGACGGACTGCCCGACGCCGCAGGCACAAAGCCTCGGACTCCCGGGCGCCGCCTCCCATGTCCGGCTCGCGGCCTTCTCCGCGCGGCGGACCGCCGACTGCGGTGACGCAGACGAGCAGGCCAGGGGCGGTCTGGTGCGGGGCCTGACCATGCTGCCCCAGGCGCCCGGCGGCATCGACTTCTCCCGCCTTGAGCTGCGCTACCTCGCCGATCCCGGGTCGGACGGCGGTGGTCTGCGCTATGCGTTCAAGGCTCCCTTGACGGCATCGGGCAAGGGAAGCGGATCGACGGGGTTGACCGGCGCCAGGGAGTCGTCCGAGGCCTTCTTCACCTGGCTGGAGTTGGAGCCGTCGACATTCTGGGTCAACCTCAACCCCAATGAGCCCGACCGCATCGTCGACTCCCGGCTCGGCCGGACCGACGCGGGACGGGTGTTGCTGCAGGCGGATCTGCTGCTGAAGAAGACAACCGGCACGTTCATCCACCCGGACACGAAACTCGGCGCGGAGTACTGGGGGTCACTGTCGGGCGACTGCATGTCGTTCCGTACGTGGATCGTGCCGACGCCGGCGACGGTGCACGAGGAGGGGGATGAACTGCACATCCTCGACGCGCCGTTGGATGTGCAGATGGAGACGCAGTATCTGAAGTCGCGCGGCGGCAACGCGGCGGTGTCGTGCCCGAAGCAGTCTGCCTCGGTGCAGGAGCACAACGAGGCGGTGTTCCGGCGACTGATCCTGCCCAAGGTGGTCAAGGCGGTGAACACCGCCCCCGAGTACGCCGAGCTGCGGCGTGTGTATCTCAGCCGAGTCGCGGCCGAGTGGTACCGCAAACTGAGCGTGCGCAAGAAGACGGCGTACGGAGAGATGATCGACAAGGGTGACATCAGCGCGTACACCACGCAGAAGAAGTGGACGCCGCATGACACCTTCGACCAGTACGTACGCTCGTACACCAAGGGCGAGTTCAAGGTGACGCACCGCACCCGTGAGGGCAACACCGAATACACGAAGACGTACATCTACGGGGGCGTCGACTTCACCTCCGTCCGCTACACCTCGATGTCGGCCGACCGGATGAAGGAGCGCTGGCCCACGCTGACCCGGGACGTGAGCCGGTCGCTGGCACAGCCCGTGACGGACACCGGACAGGGGCAGGTGTGGCTCGGCGGAGGCGCGCCGGCGGCGGACGCGGCTACGGAGGCCGACGCAGGTACGCATGCCGACGCGGGCAAGGAAGCCGACGACTCGGACGGCGGGGAAGTGTCGGCAGGGGATGTCGCGTCCGAGGCGATCCGATGGCTGCCGGCGGTGGCGCTGCTCGCCGGGTTCTTCGTGCTGCGGCGGAGGGTGCGCCGGCGTCGCGTCCGCTGACTCGGCTGCGGCGTAGGCCGCAGCACCGCCTCGGGCGCTCACTGGCCGCGCAGCGAAGCCGTGAAGCCCGCCGAGCGCGAGCCCGGCAGCCGGGGCAGCGTGGCGGTTGGACCGCACACCGCCACCTCGATCAGGAGCAGTCCCGCGGTCATGGTGACCTGCTCCAACCGCACATCCATCCCGGGAAACAGCGCACCCTCGGTTGAGTAGACCCCCATGAACGCCGCATGCCCCGGTGGGACGATCCTGCATTCCGCCCTTGACCTGGGGATTCAGGAACTGCGGACAACGCCCCGATTTCGACCACAGGTACTCGATCCAGCGCGCCAGTCGGTTGCCGATGCCAACGACCGGAGCCGCCCGCGAAGCCGTCGACCACACCCTTACCCTGGCCGAGAAGCGAGACGACCGACGGGCCCGGAGGGAGCGGCTGGGACCATCGCGAGACCACATCCAGCAGCTCCGCGAAGCTCTCGGGCGGCTCCACTCCCCCACCCCGCACGGCTTCTGCCCCGGCGCCGACGATCCGCAGACCGGCCGGGCGACCACATGGCGACCACCACGCCCCCGAACACACGAAAGGCCGCCCTCTCATAGATGAGAGAACGGCCTCCGACCTGCGATAAGCAGAGTCGGGACGACAGGATTTGAACCTGCGACCCCTTGACCCCCAGTCAAGTGCGCTACCAAGCTGCGCCACGTCCCGGTGCCCGTCTGACCTGGGGTTTCCCCGGGCCGCACGCGCATGAGAACAATACCGCACTTCGACCGGTGGTCACGAACCCGTTTCCACCTCTGAGCGCGCTTGACCTCGACCATTTCCCACAGGAGTAGCCGCCCGGCTTCGGCGCGTACGACTCCCCGCCCGGCCATCACCCCGCCGGCTGCCGGTTCCCGCCCGCCGAGATCGGCAGCGGCCGCTCGGACACGGGCTGCCGCCGACCGCGGGAACCTCGGACTGCGGCCGAAGAGGCCGGCCGGAACCTCGAGGGCCTCTACGCCGCCTCCACCGCGCCGCATCCGGGGCGGCCCCGAGCCGTCGTCGCCCGCGTCGAGCCCAGGAACGCCCTCGCCTGGAAGACGAGGGATTTTGATCATGGACACCCTGCGCGACCGGTTCGCCCCGACGACATCGCGACTACCGGACCAAGATCCACGGTTGACTCTCGTGCCGTCCGAGATCAGCAGGGACGGCTTTCGACGGAGCGGAGCGCCGGCAACCGGACCGGGTGATCAACGCGGGTATCCGGAAGCGGCTAGCTCGTCGGCGCCTGCCCCAGCTCGGGGTGGGTGTCGACCAGTCTGCGGGGTGCGGCCTGACGCCAGGAGTCGAGCAGGATCGCATACAACTCCTCATCGTCCTCCACGGCCGCCAACCGCACCCGCAGCCAGGCGTAGTTGTCGTCGTGCCCCGCGCGTATGAAGAACTTCTCGGGCTCGGAGGCGATCAGCCCTTCCCGGTCCCCCTTGGGGCACTTCACACCCATCGCCTTGTCGTCGTCATCGAGCGAGGCGAAGATCTTGCCGCCGCTCTCCAGGCGGAACGTGGGCATGCCCCAAGCGAGCTTCTCCATCGCGCCGGGGAGGGAGAGCGCGAGCCTGCGTACATCGTCAGCAGTGGCCATGCGAAGACGGTACGACGCGGCACTGACACTGGCCCCGCCGTTGCCGCACAGGGCCCTTCCGACCCATTGACCCCCTGTATAGCGGGAACCTACGCTGTGCGACGTATTCAGAAAGCGCTTTCTACATCAGGCCGGATTCCGGGAGGCGGCACGGAAGTTCAACAAGGCCGGGCTCGCCGCCCGCGCGTCCGGCCTCGGTCCGCTGCTCTTCCACCATCACGGCCTGGACCACCAGGTGGTCGAGGGCGAGAACGTACTGGACGTACTTGGGCGACTCCGACAACAACGCGAGTGTGCGTGCCAGGGGTCGCGGGGCAGGCGGGAGTTCTCAAACCCGCCCTAGTCCTGTGCGGACGCCGCGCCGAGCAGACCCCGGATATGGCTGGTGGCCGCGCGGAACTCCGGCCGCCCCATCGTCTCGGTGTAGTCGCGGTCGGCCGGCAGTCCCACGTCGATGATCTCGGTGACGGTGCCGGGTCGCGGGCTCATCACCACCACCCGGTCGGCGAGATAGCACGCCTCGGAGATGGAGTGGGTGACCAGCAGCACGGTGGTGCCGGTCTCCCGCCAGATGCGGTTGAGCTCCATGTTCATCTGCTCACGGGTGAGCGCGTCGAGCGCGCCGAACGGCTCGTCCATCAGCAGCACCGGCGGCTCGTGCAGCAGCGCTCGGCACAGCGCCACCCGCTGCTGCATTCCGCCGGAGAGCTCATGCGGATAGGCGTCCTCGAAGCCGCCGAGCCCGGTCATCGCGATCAGTTCGTCCGCGCGCCTGCGAGCCATGTCGCCCGGCATCTTCCGCATCTCCGCCTGCAGAAGGATGTTGCGCCGCGCGGACCGCCACTCCAGCAGAGCCGCGCGCTGGAATACGTAACCGATGTCGTGCCGCGGCCCCCGCACCCGCTCGCCATTCAGCCGTACGTCGCCCGCCGACGGCTTCAGCAAACCGACGACCAGCTTGAGCAGCGTCGACTTGCCGCAGCCCGACGGGCCGACGATGGCAACGAACTCGCCCACCGCGACATCGAGGGAGACCCAGCTGAGCGCGGTGACGTCCCGGTTCTTGGTACGGAACCGTACGGCGACGTCCTCAAGGCAGACCGCCGCCGTGGGCTCCTGGCTCTCCTTGGTGATCACCACCGGCTCCCGCACCGTCGAGTCTTCGGCCATCGTCATCCCTTCAGTGCGGTGGCGCTGTCCCAGTACTCCGCCACGGACTTGGGGCTCTTGACGAGACCCGCCTCGGCGAACACGTCGATGGTCTGCTGCCAGTCGGCGTCGGTGTTGATTCCGGGGGCCTTGCCCTGCGTCGCCCGGGTGTGCAGCAACGTCACGGTGGTCTTGAACTGCTCGGACAGGACTTCCTTGGGCGGGAGTTGCTGGCTCGCGCCCTGCATCGCGGCGACGGCCGGGACCGGCGCCTTCTCGGCGGCGGCGAAGGACTCGCTGACCGCCTTCACCATGCGCGCCGCGACATCCTTCTTGGCGGCGAGGAACCTCTGACCGGTGATGAGACCGTTGGAGTAGAAGTTGAGTCCGTTCTCCGAGAAGCGCAGATACGCCACCTGCTTCTTTGCCTTGTTCTGCATGGTCGGGCCCTGGTCGCTGGCGTATCCGAGCAGCCCGTCCGTCTTGCCGGAGATCACCGCGGCGATCTTGCCCGCCGGGTCTGTGTTCTGGACCTTGACGTCCGACTCCTTGAGCTTGTTCTTCTTCAGGAAGATCGGGAAGGTCTTGGAGAGTGCGTCGCCCGCGGTACCCGCGATGGTCCTGCCCTTCAGGTCGGCGGGCGTCGTGATGCCCTTCGACTCGAAGAACTGCACGGACGAGGGTGTGGTCTGCAGAAAGACGCCGAGACTCTTCACCTTGACGCCGGAGTCGACGCCGGAGAGTACGGCGGGCGTGTCGGCCCAGCCGAAGTCGGTCTGACCGGCGCCTGTCGCCTGCACCGTCTTCTGGGAGCCCTGTCCCGCTCGGATATTGAGATCGATGCCGTACTTCTCGAATATCTTCTGCTGCTTGCCGTAGTAGAACGGCGCATGCTCGCCGTACGGATACCAGTTGAGCGTCAGCGTCACCTTGTCGAGCTCCTTGCCGGAGTCGCTGGTGGTCTTGTCCGAGCCGTCCTCACCACAGGCCGTGGCGACCAGGAGCAGCGGAACGAGGCCGATCATCAGTCTGCGCGCAGTCATGGCTGGTCCTTCTCGTCGGCGTGGGTCGTGCCGGGCTAGTAGGTGGTGGTGACGCTTCCGTCCCGGCGGCCCGCGTGCCACGGAAGGAGGAGCTTCTCGGCGATCTCGACGAAGGCGAAGAGGACCACGCCGATCAGTGACATCACGAGCAGTCCCGCGAAGAGCATCGGGGTGTCGAGGTTTCCGTTGGCCTGGAGGATCACATAGCCGAGTCCTTCGTTCGCGCCGACGAACTCACCGACGACGGCGCCGGTCACGGCGAGCGTGACGGCGACCTTGAGGCCGGAGAAGAGATGCGGCAGCGAGGCCGGGAAGCGAATCTTGACGAAGGTCTGCCAAGGGCGCGCGCCCATCGTCGACGACAGCTGGAGCATCTCCGGATCGACCGCCTTGAGTCCGGTCACCATCGAGATGACAACCGGGAAGAAGGCGATGAGGACGGCGATGAGGATCTTCGGCGCGATCCCGAAACCGAGCCAGACGACGAACAGCGGCGCGATGGCGATCTTGGGCACGACCTGGGCGAAGAGCAGGATCGGGTAGAGAGTCTTCTCGACGGTGGACGAGTAGACCATGATCACTGCTGCGAGCACGCCGACACCGACGGCGATCACAAGGCCCAGCAGCGTCTCGTAGGTGGTCACCCAGCTGTGCTGCCAGATGTAGTCGGTCTTCCCGGTCAGCACGTCGAGCGTCGCGCCGGGTGAGGGGACGAGATAGGGCTCGACCAGTTCGGCCGCGGCAATCACCCACCACGCACCGAAGCAGACCAGCAGCAGCGCGACGGGCCGCCAGCTCTGCTCGAGTGCACGGACGGCCCGCTCCCCCGCTCCCGGCTTGTTCCGCTGTGCAACTCCCGCCACTTTTACGGGTGCTGCCTCGGTGGCGCTCTGGCTCACGGTCAACTCCTCTGGACTCCGGAGCGGTTAAGAGGCGCTGTCTGGGGCTGTACTGTCTGGAAAACGCTTTCAGAAAGCGCTTTCTGATAAGGTGTCGCCACGCTAATGACTGCCTGTACGCACGGTCAATAGGTCGTCCCGAAGTTTCGGGGGGTGCAGTGAGTGAACGGCAAGCAACACCTGTCCATGTGACGCTGGACGTCGTCGCGCGCAGAGCCGGCGTTTCCCTGGCCACCGCGTCGCGGGCCCTCAACGGCACCACCCGGGTCCGGGAGGATCTGCGCCGGCGCGTACGCGCGGCCGCCGATCTGCTCGGCTACATTCCCAATGCCCATGCCCAGGCGCTCGCCAGCGCCTCCAACAACATCGTGGGCCTCATCTGCCACGAGGTCGGCGACCCGTACTTCGCCGCCATCGCGGGCGGTGTGATGCGGGCGGCAGCGGAGCAGGACCTCCTCGTCATGCTCGCCAGTACTTTCCGCGAACCGGCGCGGGAGATCGCGTACGTCTCCACGCTGCGCGCCCAGCGCGCTCGCGCCATCCTGCTGATCGGCTCGGGCTTCCAGGACCGGGAGTGGGAGCGGGCGCTGGCGGGGGAGCTGGAACCGTATGTCCGCGCGGGCGGCCGCGTCGCGGTCGTCAGCAGGCACCGCAGCCTGCGGGTGGACGCCGTCCTGCCCGAGAACCGGGCCGGGGCGGCGGCGCTGGCGCGCGCGCTGCTGGACCTGGGACACCGGGAGTTCGCGGTGCTGAGCGGCCCGCCCGCGCTGACCACCGTCTCCGACCGGCTGGCCGGGTTCCGGGAGGGTCTCGCGGAGGCGGGGATCGCGCTCGCGCCGGAGCGGGTCGTACTCGGTGCCTTCACCCGCGACGGCGGGTACGCGGCGGCCCGCGAACTCCTCGCCCGCTCCACCCGGCCCACCTGCGTCTTCGCCGTCACCGATGTGATGGCCGTGGGGGCGCTGGCGGCATTCCGGGAGGAGGGCGTACGGGTACCCGGGGACGTCTCCCTCGCGGGCTTCGACGACATCCCTCTCGTACGAGAACTGTCCCCGCCGCTCACCACCGTCGCGCTGCCGCTCACCGCCATGGGCCAGGAGGTCATGGCCCTCGCCCTGCGCGAACCGCGCGGTCCGCGGTCGCGGGTGCTGCGGGCCGGCGGAGAGGTCGTCCTGCGCGCGAGCGTCGCACCGCCATCACCACCGCCCGACTCCCCTACGGAAAGGACCCGTTGATGGCCCCGCACACGGCTCCGCAGACGGCCATGCACCCGGCCCCACAGGCGGCGCCGGCGTTGAACCCGTCGGTGAAGATCGAGCGCGTCGAGACCTTCGCCGTCGCACTGCCCACCCGCCGCTCCTTCGGCGTGTCGGGCGGCGCGGTCGCCGTCGCCGGGCAGCCGTCCCTGCGGGTACTGGTGAAGGTGAGCGCCGACGGGGTGCACGGCTGGGGCGAAGCGACGCCGATCCCCGCCTGGACCTACGAGACCGCCGAATCCATCGTCACCACCGTCGACCGCTATCTCGCGCCGGCGATCGTCGGCAGGCCCGCCTGGAACCTGGACGCCGTGGACAGCGCCTTCGACCGGGCCGTCAACCGCGGCTTCACCATCGGTGCGCCTCTCGCCAAGAGCGCGGTGGACGTGGCACTGCACGATCTGCTGGGGCGGGCCGCAGGGGTGCCGCTGGGCGTGCTCTGGGGGCAGCGCAGGTCCGAGACGATCGAGCTGGGCTGGATCGTCTCGGGACAGTCGCCGGCCGAGGCCGGCGACAGTGTGGCGGAGGGCTCGGACGCCGGGTACCGGGCGTTCAAGGTCAAGATCGGGCTGCATGACGAGGACACCGACGCGGCAGTGGTGGCCGCGGTGCGCGCGCACGCGCCGACTGCGCCGGTCTGGGTGGACGCCAACCAGGCGTACACCGTGGACGCGGCACTGCGTATGGCGCGGCGGCTGGACGCCATCGGGATCAGCGCCTTCGAGCAGCCGCTGCCGGCCAATGACATCGCGGGTCTGCGGCGGCTGCGTGAGCACTCCCCGGTGCCGGTGGCGCTCGACGAGAGTCTGCGGCACCCCACCGATCTTGCGACGTTCGTCCGGCTGGAGGCGGTGGATGTGGCGATCGCCAAGGTGCAGCGCAGTGGCGGTCTCACGCTGTCACGGCGGCTGTGCTCGCTCGCGGAGGACTGCGGGGTGCGGCTGATGGGGTCGGGGCTCACCGACTCGGATCTGGGACTTGCCGCGTCGCTGCACCTCTTCGCCGCGTACGGGATCAACACTCCGGTCGATCTCAACGGCCGTCAGTTCATCGACTCCCCGTACGCGACTGAGACGGTGCGGGTGGAGAAGGGAGTGGCTCAGGTGCCGGATTCACGGGGGCTGGGGGTCGAGGTGGACGAGTCGGTGGTGCGTGCGTTGGCCGTCGACGTACTGGAGCACCGGGCGTGACGGCGCCCGGCTGTTGTACGCGCTGGGGCGCGCGCCGCTGGCACCCCCGGCGTGCTCCGAGCGCCGGATGTGCACCTCAGACCGCCGGTCCCCCGCTGGTCTGCCGGGCCGGAGTGCGTTCTTTTCGGTCCAGGTCTGCGCCGTATCGGTTCTGCTGGTGTTCCTGGATGTCACTACTGCGCATGTCTGAGGAGGCTCTTTGTCCCTCAGTGCCATATGCCCACGAAACCTTTGCCGTTGGCACGTGGCAGAAAGGCGCACAGGGGGAATGCCGTACGGCAGGACCGGACGGGCCCGTACCACACGGAACACAGCCTTAATCAAACGTCAACGGTCCCCGTTTTGGACAGAGTTGGCGTCGATCTTGTGCCACCCTGAAACGATCAACACCATGATGTGGTCGGCCTGTTCGGGACGAGACCACTGCCGATGCACCACCTGCTCGAACAACCGCCCGAGCAGGCGATGAGCAGAGGAAGGCTCCCGATGGACGGTTACTTCGCCGGTCGACTGCATCATCAACTACGTGATCAAGTGCGTGACTTCGCAGAGAAGGAGATACGTCCGCGGATCCCCGTGATGGAGGCATCCCGTGCCGTCCACCACGAACTGTCCCGGCTCGTCGCCCGGCAGGGCTGGCTCGGCGCCACGATCGGCAAGGAGCACGGCGGGATGGGGATGGGGCACCTCGCCAAGACCATCATCATCGAGGAACTGTCCCGGGTCAGCGGCGCGATGGGTGCGATGGTGCAGGCCTCCCAGCTGGGCGTTGCCAAGATTGTCCACTTCGGCAGCGCCGAGCAGAAGAAGACCTGGCTCCCCTCCATCGCCGCCGGCGACTGCCTCCCGACGATAGCGGTCACCGAACCCGAGTCGGGCGGCCATGTACTGGGCATGAGTGCCACCGCCGTACGGGACGGCGACGACTACGTTCTCAATGGCCGAAAGGTGTTTGTCGGCAACAGCCATATCGGTGATCTCCACGGTGTGGTGGTCAGGACCGCACCCGGGTCCAGGGGGTTGACCGCCTTCCTGGTGGAGTCGGGCCGGCCGGGCTTGAGCATCGGCGAGCAGCAGCCGACCATGGGCCTGCACGGCTTCAGCTTCGGCGAGCTGCACTTCGACAACTGCCGTGTCCCCGCGCCGTACCGGCTCGGCGAGGAGGGCGACGGGCTGGCCGTGGCGTACTCCTCCAGCGTGCTCTACGGACGCGCCAATCTCACCGCCGTATCGCTCGGCATCCACCAGGCGATCCTGGAGGAGACCACGAGGTTCTGCTCGGATCGGCAGCGCTATGGCAAGCCGCTCCATGAACTGCCGTCCATCAAACTGAAGTTGGGGACGCTGCAGTCCCGGCTGATGACCTCCAGGCTCGCCGCGTACCACGCCGTGCATCTCCTCGACGAGGGGCTGCCGTGCGATGCGGAGCTGATGAACGCCAAGCTGGTCAATGTCGAGTCGGCGATCGACTCCGCGCGCAACGCCATGGAGATCCATGCCGCGGCAGGGCTCTTCACCGACCGCCCCATCGAGCGGTATCTGCGGGACGCGCTCCATATGTTCGCCCCGGCCGGCACGTCTGACGTACAGCTGCTGCGCCTGGCGGAGGTGGCGCTGGGTACGGCGAAGGGCCAGTGGTCGCAGCGGTTGTCCGACGTGGTCCGGCTGGAAGCCGCCGTCTGACCCGGCCCGCGGCGCATGACGTCCCCGGGAGCGCACGAGGCAGCCCGGGGACGTCACTTCACAAGGATCAGAGGGACTTCAGATGCCGCCGTCCTCACGCCGGTGGATCTGGTCGATCAGTTCCGCGGCCAGCGACTTGATGGTCTCGAGCCCCGCCCGGCCCCAGGGCCGGGGCTCGGTGGCGACAACACAGATCGTGCCCAGCGCGATCCCCGTACGGTCGATCAGCGGCGCACCGAGATAGGAACGGATGCCGATCTCGTCCACGACCGGGTTCCCGGCGAACCGCGGATAGTCGCAGACGTCCTCCAGGACCAGCGCCTTGCGCCGTACGACCACATGCGGGCAGTAGCCGTGGTCTCGCGCCATGAACCGGCTGACATCACCGCCGCCCGCCGCGGCCGTCGCACCCAGGTCGGTTCCGGAGTGCGTACCGGCCGGGGTGTGCAGTCCGGCGAAGAACTGCCGGTTCTCGTCGATGAAGTTGACCATGGAGTACGGCGCGCCGGTCACCTCGGCGAGCTTGTGCGCGAATTCGTCGAAGGCCGGGTCCGGCCGGTCCCCGAAGCCCAGCTGACGCAGCCGCCTTACACGGACGGGCGCTTCGCGGTCGACGGGAGTGAGCAGCAGATGGCCGGTCGGGTCGTACGTCATGTCGGTGCTCCGTAGCTCGGTGCCGGGGCCGGCACCGCGGTGGTGGTGAGCAGATGCTGGACGAGGGTGACCAGGGTCCCTATCCCCGAGCTGGCGATCCGCGCGTCGCACAGCACGACCGGCACCTCCGGCTTGAGGTCGATCGCGGCCCGTACCTCTTCCGGGTCATAGCGGTAGGCGCCGTCGAACTCATTGACGGCGACGACGAATCCGATGCCGCGCCGCTCGAAGAAGTCCACCGCGGAGAAGGAGTTCTCGAGACGGCGCGTGTCGGCGAGGATGACCGCGCCGAGCGCGCCTTCGGAGAGCTCGTCCCACATGAACCAGAAGCGCTCCTGGCCGGGCGTTCCGAAGAGATAGAGCACATGACTTCGATCCAGGGTGATCCGGCCGAAGTCCATGGCGACGGTTGTGGTGGTCTTGGACTCGATGCCGTCCAGGCTGTCGGTCGCCACGCTGACCTGGGTCAGCAGCTCCTCCGTACTCAGTGGTTCGATCTCACTGACCGCTCCCACGAAGGTCGTCTTGCCCACCCCGAATCCGCCCGCGACAAGGATCTTCAGCGCGGCGGGAAAGGCATCGGCAAGCTCAGAGTCGTCGTCGTAGGCCATCCAGCACCGCCTCCAGCAAAGATCGGTCGGTGGGTGAGTCGTGGCAGCGGGGCGCCCGCGCCGTGACGGCCCCGCAGTCCACGAGATCGGAGAGCAGCACCTTGGTGACCACGGCCGGGAGCCTGAGGTGCGCCGAGATCTCGGCGACCGAGGTCGGCCCGTCGCACAGCCCGAGCGCCAGGGCGTGCTCGGGGCCGAGATGCGTCTGCGGCACGCTTCCGGTGGCCATCACCAGGGAGAGGAGATCCAGCGCGGCCGTGGGACGGGTGCGGCCGCCACTCACCGTGTACGGGCGGATGAGCCGGCCGGCCGCGTCGTCGAGCAACGGCCCGTCCTTGGGGGCCGGCACGTTCACTGCCCCGCAGCGCTCGGTGCCCCCGCCGACTGTCTGGCCGGGGTGGTCAGGTACGGGCGTACGCTCTTGACCAGCATCGCCATCTCGTATCCGAGGACCGCGGCATCCGCCTCGCGCCCGGCGAGCACGGCGAGGCAGGTGCCGGAGCCGGCGGTGGAGACGAACAGCAGCGTGGAGTCGAGCTCCACGACCACCTGGCGTACCTCGCCACCGTCACCGAAACGCGCTCCGGCGCTGCGGCCCAGTGAGTAGAGGCCGGAGGCGAGTGCCGCCATATGGTCGGCGCTGTCGGCGTCCAGGCCGTGCACCGACTTCACCAGCCCGTCGGAGGAGAGCAGCACCGCATTGCGTGTGTACGGCACACGCTGGACCAGGCCGCTGAGCAGCCAGTCGAGGTCCGAGACATGGCCGTTCGGCACATCGCTCACCATGGTGCATCTACTCCTTGGGGGTGTTGTCGTGGCGCAGCGGGGCGGGCTGTGGGGCGGGGTCCGCGACGGACTGGGACTCGGCCAGGCCGATGCCGCGTTGGAAGGCCGCCATCAGGCCCGGGTCGTGGAGGGTGTTCTCGTCGTCCTTGCGGGGCGACGGGGCGTCTCTGAGCTGGGGGACGAGGTGTTCCTGGCTGCGGCGCTTGGGCAGTTGGGGGCGGCCCATGGGGCTGGGCAGCGTTCCGTCGGAGGGCGGTGCCGCCGTGGTGTGGACGGGCTGCTCGGCGGACGAGGTCTCCGCGGGAGCCGAGTGGTTGACGCCGGGGCGGGCGGCGGCCGGGTTGGGACGGTCGCTCTGGTCTCCGCGTAGGGGGAGGAGGCCTGCGCCGAGGTTGGCGTGCACCGGTGGGCGCTGCGGCTGTTGAAGCTGCGGCTGTGAGTCCGATTGCGGTTGGTGCTGGGGTTGGGGTTGGGGTTGGTGAAAGGCCGGTGGCTGGTGCGGCATTGAGTGAAGCTGCTGCGGGATCAGGGGTGAGGTCGAGGGCAGGGCCCCGGCCGCCTGACCCGCGTCGGGCTGGGCCGTGGGGCGGTCTGCGGTCTCGCGCCCCGCGGCGGCCTCGGCCGGCGAGAGTCCATCGGGCTCGGCACCGAGGAGTCCCTGCGGCAGTACGAGAACGGCCTGGACGCCGCCGTAGATATTGGACTGGAGCCGTACCGCGATGCCGTGTCTGCGGGCGAGCGCGGAGACCACGAAGAGGCCGATCCGCCCGTCCTGCAGCATATGGGCGACATTCACCTGGTCGGGGTCGGCGAGCAGGGCGTTCATCTTGTTCTGTTCGACGGCGGGCATACCGAGACCACGGTCCTCGACCTCGACGGCGAGTCCGGCCGTGACGTGCTGGGCGCGCATCAGCACCTGAGTGTGCGGGGCGGAGAACAGCGTGGCGTTCTCGACCAGTTCGGCCAGCAGGTGGATCACGTCGGCGACGGCGTGGCCGCGCAGGGTGCCGTCGATCGGCGGTACCAGTTTGACCCTCGGGTACTGCTCCACCTCTGCGATGGCGGACCGGAGCACCTCGGTCATGGTGACCGGGTTGGACCATTGCCGACGGGAGATGGCGCCACCGAGGACCGCGAGGTTCTCGGCGTGCCTGCGGATGCGGGTGGCCAGGTGGTCCACATGGAAGAGGCCCTTGAGCAGCTCGGGATCCTCGACCTCGTTCTCCAGCTCGTCGAGCAGCTGGATCTCGCGGTGGACCAGGGACTGGAGCCGACGGGCCAGATTGACGAAGACTTCGACCTTCTGTTCGTTGCCGACGCTGCTCGAGAGCCGGGACGCCTGCACCACCGCCGCCACAGCGGCCTCGTGGGAACGGCTCAACTCCTGTGTCAGCAGATCGAATTCGTCTCCGCCCGGTGGTACGGGCTGCGGCGTCCTGCGGGCGGGCGGGCCTTCGCCCCGTCTGAGCTGCTCGATCACCGTGCGCAGCTCGGTCTGCCCGCGCGCTGTGGACTGGCGCAACGCGGCGCAGCGGTCGTGTACGGATTTGGCCATGCGGTCCGCGCCCATCGCCGCCGCCGCCACGGAGGCGACGGCCAGCACAGCGGAACCGGTGAGCACGGCCCACAGGTTGGCGGAAGGCTGGGCAGCGGCGGAGCGGATCGCGAAGATCACCGCGGCCGCGCCGATGAGCGCGGTGACGACCGCGGGCAGGACTGCGGTGCGCAGGAGTTGAGGACGTATACGGGCTTCCGGTGACGACGGCACGGAATGCGGCCTCCCTGCCGATGACAGGGAGCGGGCGCCTGGCCGGCCGTGGCGCCCGCCCTCACGGCGGTCCGGCCGCGCGGCGGGTGCGCGTAGTTGAGACATCAGCGTCCTTGGTACGTGGGGCCCCAGGAATCGGCGTACTGCAAGTGGTCAGCTTCGGCTCCCAGCGGGCTCGTCATGCACAACATGAGCCCACCGCTGATCACCGGCAACACACGGTAGTCGCCAAGCGCGCACGTGCGACGGGCAGTTGACAAACTTGCCCGCCATTCGTCCCGCTCTGGTATGAGGCCTCGTACGCCAGCCCGAAAACGCGGGCTTGACCCCCTCCCGCCGCGAGGGCGGCGAAGGGGGACTCGGATGCCGCAGGGTAACGCGTTGCGGGTCGGATGCCGCAGGGTCACGCGCTACGGATCAGGCGCCGCAGAGGCAGGCGCCGCAGGGTCAGGCGCTACTCATCAGGCGCTCGGTGCCACCTCGGGGCTGCCCGTATCGGCCGACGCGGTCCACCCCGTGGCGGGCGCCGTCGCCACCGCGCGCCACCACGGCTGGGACGGAATGCCCTCGGCGGTCGGCTCGAACGGCTCGCCGGGCCGCGGCAGCGCGATGCGCGCACCTTCCGCGGCTGCTGCCGCGACCGTGCCCTCGCCGGGCTCGGCCCACGGGTGCGGCGCGAGATTGAACGTCCCCCAGTGGATCGGCAGCATCGCGCCGGACGGCTTCCCGCCCTGCAGATCGAGATGAGCGCGGATACCTTCGGCGGGCGTCATATGGATGTCGGGCCAGTATTCGCTGTACGCACCGATCTGGATCATGGTGGCATCGAACGGGCCGTGCTCCGCGCCGATGTCCGTGAAGCCGGGGAAGTAACCGGTGTCCCCGCTGTGGTAGATCCGGTGCTCGGGGCCCGCGACGGCCCATGACGCCCAGAGGGTGTGCTGCTGATTGCGCAGACCGCGCCCGCAGAAGTGGCGCGCGGGCGTGGCGGTCAGCCGGAGGCCGGCCACCTCGGTCGACTCGTTCCAGTCCAGCTCGCGCAGCCGGTCGGCGGGCACGCCCCAGTGCTCCAGATGTGCGCCGACGCCGAGCGGCACCGCGAAGACCGTGTCCGTGGAGGCCAGGGCACGGATGGTGGGCAGATCGAGGTGGTCGTAGTGGTCGTGGGAGATCACAACGACGTCCACCGGGCCGAGGACGGCGAGCGGTACGGGCACGGGGTGCAGCCGCTTGGGGCCCGCGAAGGGGAAGGGGGAGCAGCGCTCGCCCCAGACCGGGTCGAAGAGCACCCGCCGGCCGTCGATCTCGGCGAGAACGCTCGAATGCCCCATCCAGGTGAGCCGCAGCCCCGAGGCCGGAGGCTTCGCGATGTCGGCGAGAGTGGTGGCGTGAATGGGCACGAGCCCGACCGGGGACCGGTGCGCCCGCGCTTCCTTCCGGAAGTAGATCTTCGCGAATTCGATCATGGAGCCGCCGGACGGCCTGGTCCTGGCCCCCACAGGGTTCTGGAAGGAGCCGTCCGCGAAGTTCGGCGAGCGGCGGATCCGCTCCCACCGCTCACCGGCCGGGTCGGCGCCGAATGCGGCGGGTCGCAGCGAGCGCAGCCGGGAACTCAGCGGGTGGGGGGAACCAGTGCCGGTCACGGCACCTCCTGATGTCGGTTGTCTTTTCATTATGAGCTGGGGGTACGACACGACGGGAACGGGCCCGTTACGGGACTCGGCATCGCCGGTTTCCCGGGACTTGACGTCGCCGTCCCGGACTGGCCATCGCCGTTCGCGGTCGGGGCCGGAGCGCGGGCGGCATGACCGACTCAGCCGCGCGGCTGGCCATAGGCCCGTTCGATGCGCAGCCGCAGCACAAGGCGCTTGTCGCGGACCATTGAACGCCGGTAGTCGTCCCAGTCCTGGTGTTCACCCACGACGTCCCGGTAGAGGGTGATCAGCTCTTCAACGGTGGCGTCGTGCGGGTCGGCCGCGACCGGGGAGAGCTCCGCAGTGCCCTCGACGACGGTCCATGCCCAGCGGTCGTCGCTGGTGACGTGGTATCCGGCGCGCGGGTCGCGGCGCAGGTTCCTGGTCTTGGCCCGGTCATCGGTGACGGACACCCGGATGGTCCGCTCGTCGGGGTAGTACGCGTGCTTCACATTGGAGAGCTGGGGCCTGCCGTCCCGCTTGAGCGTGACCAGCACCCCTCCGTCGCACTCGGCGACCAGCTTCAGCAGCGCTTCCTGCTGGGCGTCCCTCCGCGGATCCTGCGGTGCGTCGATGTCCGTCATGACCACAGCAACGTCTCATCTCTCACGGGTGTTCCTGAAGATCTTTCCTTCCCGATGTCACATCCCGGGGCACCCGGTCCGTCGTACGCGTGAAAGGACGTCGTCCACACCTTCAGGAGGCCCGTCATGGCCCGTATTTCGCTCACCCCGCGCCGCTCGCTCCTGTTCCGCGCGGTGGAGTGGTACTGCAAGCACACATACGGAAAGGTCCTCGACCCCGCGAGGGCTCTGGCCCACAACCCACGGGTGCTGTGGACCGATCTCCGTTTCGAGCTGTCGGTGGCCAAGTGGAAGGAGCTCGACCCCGGTCTGAAGGCGCTGGCCGTGATGGCTTCGGCGGCCTCGATCGGGTGCAGCTGGTGCATGGACTTCGGTCACTGGGAGAGCCAGGGCCGCGGCATGGACGTCCGCAAGCTGCGCGACGTACCGATGTGGCGCGACAGCACCGTCTACACCCCGCTGGAACGCGATGTCATGGAGTACGCGGAGGCGATGACCGCCAATCCCCCGGAGGTCGGGGACGAGTCGGCGGCCCGGCTGCTCACCGCCCTCGGCGAGGCCGCGTTCGTCGAGCTGACCGCGATGGTGGCGGTGGAGAACCTGCGCTCGCGGATGAACGCCGCACTGGGTCTGACCAGCCAGGGCTTCAAGGACCACTGCGACATTCCGGCACGTCCGGGGACCGCCGCCGGCTGAACCGCGTGCTGCGGGACCACCGGCCGGCAACATTGTTGACGATCATGTTGACGGGGGAGCTCCCAGCTCCAGATATTGACTGGCGATTCAGTTAGTCTGTGATCCGGCCACGGGCGCGGGCGTTTGCTGTCCCCGGCGCCACCGTGATCACCGTTCCGAGGAGACCGCCAGATGACCACTCCCCTGCTGTCGCTCACCTGGACCGACCATGTCACCGGCCGCCGGGGCCATTTGGTGATCGACCGGCTGGTGCGCGGGGTCTCCAGCGGGGGCCTGCGGATGCGCGAGGGCTGCACGCTGGACGAGGTGGCCGGGCTGGCCCGCGGGATGACGATGAAGGAGGCCCTCCACTACAACCCCGAGGGCCGGTACATCCCGCTCGGCGGCGCCAAGGGCGGTATCGACTGCGACCCGCAGGACCCGCGGGCGTACGGAATCCTGGTCCGCTATCTGCGCGCCGTACGCCCGTACATCGAGAACATGTGGACCACCGGCGAGGACCTCGGGCTGACCCAGGACATCGTCGACAGGGCCGCGGCCGAGGCCGGTCTGGTCTCCTCCATCCAGGCCGTCTATCCGCTGCTGGACGACGAGGCGACGGCGCGCGGTCGGCTCGCGGACGCGTTCGCCGTCGAGGTGGACGGCATCGGGCTCGACGAGCTCGTCGGCGGCTGCGGTGTCGCCGAGTCGGTGCTGGTCGCGCTGGACCGGGCGGGCGTGGCGTACGAGGGGACCCGGGTCTCCGTCCAGGGTCTTGGCACGATGGGCGGCGCGACGGCCCGGTTCCTCGCCCGCGCCGGACTGAAGATCGTCGCCGTCGCCGACGTCAAGGGCACCGTCGCCAATCCGGCCGGGCTCGATGTCGATGCGTTGCTCGCGGCCCGTGACTCGTACGGGACGGTCGACCGTACGGCGCTGCGGCCGGACGATCTGGAGCTGTCCGACGACGCGTGGCTGTCGGTCGACGCGGAGGTACTGGTGCCTGCCGCGGTCTCGTACGCAGTGGACACCGCCAACCAGGCGCAGATCACCGCGCGTTGGATCGTCGAGGCGGCGAACATGCCGGTGCTGCCGGATGCCGAGGCGCTGCTCGCACGGCGCGGCATCACGGTACTGCCGGACGTCGTCGTCAACTCCGGTACGAATGCCTGGTGGTGGTGGACCCTGTTCGGGGACATCGGCGCCGACGCGGACGAGGCGTTCGCGTACACCCGTCACTCGATGCGCGCGCTGATCGGCCAGATGCTGGCGCGCGCGGAGGCGGACGGGACCACGGCGCGGGCCGCCGCGCACGCGATCGTCGCCGACCGGCTGCCGGTTATCGCCGAGCGCTACGGCTGGTACAGATGACGGCTTGGCCCGACATCCTCTCCGCCCCGGGGTGGGTCGCCGGCGTCCGCGGACCGCGCTGAGGGCGGCCGGCTGGACCCGCGTCCGGGCCCAAGATCGCCTGTGTAGGGTGACGACGTGACAAGAGTCCGGTTGAGCGTGGCGGAGCGGCGGGAAGAGCTGCTTCGTGCTGCCGTCGAGCAGATCGAGGAACACGGTGTCGCGGCCGTGCGGATCGCCGATGTCGCGTCGGCTCTCGGTGTGAGCAATGCCCTGGTGCTCTACCACTTCTCGACCAAGGAGAAGCTCGTCGCGGCCGCCTTCGCCTACGCCGCCGACGGTGACCTCGCGCATCTGCGCAAACTGCTGGGCCGCCGGACCACCGCACTGCGTCGGTTGCGCGCCGCGGTCCGCTGGTACGCGCCGACCGGGCAGGCCAAGGGCTGGCGGCTGTGGATCGAGGGCTGGGCGGCCGCGCTGCGCGAGCCGGCGCTGCGGGACGTCGCCCGCGATCTGGACCAGCAGTGGAAGGCGGCTCTGACCGAGGTCATCGCGGAAGGTGCGGCGGTGGGCGAGTTCCCGTGCGAGGACCCGGCGGCGACGGCCTGGCGGCTGACGGCGTTTCTGGACGGGCTCGCCGTGCAGATGACCTCGTACGCGGGGTCGCTGTCGCGCGCCGCGATGCTGGAGTGGACGGACGACGCGCTCGCCCGTGAGCTCGGTGTCCACCGTGACGCACTGACCGCCGCCGCACGCTGAACGCCTCAACGGGCGGGACCCGCAGCCCCCATACTGGGCAACTGTGTCTCACCAGTCGCAGTACCAGACGTATCAGCAGCCCGAGCAGCCGACGGATCGCCTCCCACCCGATGTGCTGGTGGTCGGCGGCACCGGGGTGGACACGGTCGTCCGCGTCGACGCCCTGCCGGTCCCGCTCGCGGACTCTGTCGGCGTCGGCCCGATCCGTGAATGGCCGGGCCACACCGGTGGCAATGTCGCCCTGGGCTGCCGGGCCCTCGGGCTGAATGCCACCCTCCTCGACTATATCGGCGACGACTCGCCAGGCCGTATGGTCCGGGAACAACTCGCCGCGGGCGGCGTGGATTTCGAGTCCCTGATCTCCCCGGCCGGGACGCGGCGCGCGGTCAACCTCGTCGACCCCGCGGGCCGCCGGATGTCCTTCTACGACGCCCGCGATCCCGACGGGCTGCGGATGCCGCGCGACTTCTACCTCCCCCATCTGCGGCGTGCCCGCCACATCCATCTCTCGATCATGAACTTCGCGCGGTTCCTCTACGACGACATCGAAGCGCTGGGCGTGCCGGTCTCCACCGATCTGCACGACTGGGACGGACTGGCGGAGCACCAACGGGAGTTCGCGCTCCGCTCGGACCTGGTCTTCCTCAGCACGGCGGGCGCGGGCGAGCGCATAGCGTCGGTGATGCGGGAGATCCTGCGCGACGGTCGGGCGCAGGCAGTGGTCGCGACGGCGGGTGCCGGTGGCTCGTACCTCCTCAGCCGCGACGGCGGATCCACCCCGCGCCCGGTCCCGGCAGTCGCCCCGCCCGCTCCGGTGGTGGACTCCAACGGCGCGGGTGACGCCTATGTCTGCGGCTTTCTGTTCGGGCAGCTGTCGGGCCGCGACCTGGAGGAGAGTGCGAGGCTGGGGGCGGTGGCCGGTGCCCATGCCTGTACGGGCGAGGGCAGTACGGCACTGATCGGACCGGCCGAACTCCTGTCGTCGGCCGTGGCCTGACGCACCGGTTCGTACGCCGCTGTGCCTCAGCCGTCGTACGGGGCGAGGAAGGCGATCCCTGTCAGTCTCGCCGACTCCTGCCACAACCGGCACGCGACCGCACCTGTCCGCGCAGCCGTTCCACGTCGGCCGCTCCGCGCTCCGGGTCGCGGGCGCCGAGGAGCAGCCGCGCTCCGGATCCGGCGAGTCCCGTGGCGACCGCGAAGCCGATCCCGCGGTTGGCGCCGGTGACCAGGGCCGTACGCCCGGTCGGCCGGGGCAGGTCTGCCACGCCCCAACCATCCGCTGTCACAGGGGCAGCAGATTCGGGCGCTTGGCCTCGACATGGTCGCCGGAGCTCTCACCGCGCAGCCGTCGCCCGATCCACGGCACCAGGTGCTCGCGCGCCCAGTTGATGTCGTCGCGGCGCACCTCGAGCGGTCCGCGCCGCGGCAGGGGCGGCCACGCCTGGTCGGGGTCGGCGGGCACCTCGAGCCCGAGCACCTGGGCGGCACGCAGTGCGACCCTGGTGTGGCCCTCGGGCGACAGATGCAGCCGGTCGGCGTCCCAAGCCCGCCTCTCCTGGATCGACTTGAGCGACCACAGGTCGAGTACGGGGCAGTCGTAACGGTCGGCGATGGACCGTACATGCGCGGTGTACGTGGCGATCTTGCCGCGCAGATGGCGCAGTACCGGCACTCCGCGGGTGTCGAAGCCGGTGGTCACCATGACGGTGCCGACCGAGCCGGTGAGGTCGGCGACGGCCCGCTCGAAGCGCTCGGCCACGTCGTCGGGGTCGGTGCCGGGCCGGATGATGTCATTGCCGCCGGCGCAGAAGGTCACCAGATCCGGGGCGAGTTCCTTTGCCCGCGGCACCTGTTCCTCGACGATCTGGTCGAGGAGACGGCCGCGTACGGCGAGGTTGGCGTAGCGGAAGGTGTGTTCCGGCATTCGGTCGTCGAGCAGGACCGCGAACCGGTCCGCCCAGCCGACGTACGTCCCGTCGGGGCCCGGGTCTCCGACGCCCTCGGTGAAACTGTCACCGATCGCCGCGTACGACCCGAATACGCCACTGTTCTCTGTTCTCGAATCGTCTGCCACGAGACCTCATTTTTCCCTTACGGATGTGACCTACGCGACCGTAAGGAGGGGTTGACGAGGCGTGATCTATACCACCGGTCAAGATTCGTCCAACCCGGAATACGCCGACTCCCCCCGCGCCGCGGGCGGCGGCACGAGGGGAGGACGGGGCACTGCGTGCGTCGGACGGATCAGATGGAGACGCCGTGCTGACGCAGGTAGGCCAGCGGGTCGATGTCCGAGCCGTAGCCGGGGCCGGTGCGGATCTCGAAGTGCAGGTGCGGGCCAGTGGAGTTGCCGGTGGTGCCGGAGAGGCCGATCTGCTGGCCGCCGCTCACGCTCTGGCCGGAGGCGACGGAGAGGGCGGAGAGGTGGGCGTACTGCGAGTAGGTGCCGTCGCTCTGCTGGATGACGATCTGGTTGCCGTACGCACCGCCCCAGCCGGCGGAGACGACGGTGCCCGGGCCGACCGCCTTGACGGTCGTGCCGGTGGACGCCGCGAAGTCGAGACCGGTGTGGTAGCCGCTGGCCCACATGGCGCCGGCGAGGTGGTACGGGGTAATGACGGTCGCGCCGTCGACGGGGGCAGTGAAGCCGGAGCCGCTGGTCTGCGCGGCGTTGCCGCCTGCCGAGCCACCGGACGAGGACTGCGCGGAGGACTGCACCACCGAGCCCGAGTCCGAGGAACCCGAGTCCGAGGAACCCGAAGGCGCCTTCGAGGAGGACACCTTCGACGAGGACCGGTCCGGGCTCGACGGGTGCTGCGACTCTTCGGACGCCTTCGCCTTCGACTTCGCGCCGAGGGTGAGCTTGAGGCCCGGGTGGATCAGCGACGGGTTGTCGCCGACGGCCTCACGGTTGTCCTGGTACAGCTTCTTCCAGCCGCCGGGGACACCGTGCTCGTCGGCGATCTTGGACAGGTAGTCGCCGGGGACGACGGAGTACGTGGTGGGAGAGGCCTTCTTCTGCGCCACGTGGGCCGCGGCTGCGGACCCGGCGGAGAAGGGGGAGGACGGGGCGGCGGTCACGGCCTTTTCCGACGCCACAGCCGGAGCGGTCTTTCCTGCCGCGTGGGCGCCTGCGGCGCCTATCAGCGGAAGGGCGATGGCGGCGCCACCCGTACCGGCGGCGACGAATCCGCGCGTGATCGGGCTGACCTTGGGGCGGCGGTGCTTACCCTTCTTGGGCATGGCGAATTCCTCTCCGGCGCCGGCGAGGTGAGCTGTCGGGTTCGGGCTGGAGATGCCCGGCCGCGCAGTTGCGCGACTTCACCCCAAGCCGTCCGGAAGTCCGGAATCGGCACATCACCTGGGTCCCCCGCTCCTGCCACACATGAGTGGGTGGAATTCCGGTCGGCGGCAGGATTAGGCGTTCCGTCCGGATTGGTCGTGACCGTAAACGAATGGGCGTACCGGAACAAGCTGTCGCTTTCGCCCGCCAATGATCCCTCTGATATCGGCGCGAAATTCCCGTAACCCTCCGTAAATCAATGATCTTCGCCGTCCGCCCCGGAAACGGAATTCACCCCAGTCGCCCCACCACACACCGTCACGAATATGATCCCGCTCACGGCCATGCACCGTCCGCATTGCAGAACGGGGTCACGTTATCCCGAATCGCCCAATTCGGACAGAACGGTCATATAATGACGATCGACTAGTTATGACACGTACCCCTACTTACCCCCTAATTCACGCCACGTCGCAGGAAATCCCACCGCGGCTCACTGCCCTTGTCCGAGGGGCACATCAGCGGCGCGGAATCAGCGGCGCCGCAGCCGGATGACCGTGGCGTCCATGTCGCCCTTCAGTCCGGTGTGCAGCCCGTGGTGCAGGAGCACGGATCCGCGGTGCACGACGCCCGCGTCCAGGCACTCGTACGCGGCTGCCGGATCGAGCCCGCGCAGCCTGAGCCTGGGCGGCTGTTCGCCGTAGTGCTGTGCCTGGAGCCAGGCGAGAACGACGATCTCGTCACCGCATACGTACTGCACGGCGCTCAGTCCGCCCTTCGGCGCCCGCAGCCGGTACAGCTCGCCGTGCTGAACCACCGGCCTGATCTTCTTGTAGAGCTCCACCCAGCCGTGCCCCTCGGCGAGCTCCTCCGCGCTCCACTCGGTGAGATCGCCACCGACTCCGAGCACTCCTGCCATGGCGCTCACAAAGCGGAAGCGGAGCGTGCTGACGCGGCCGTTGAGCTGGACATTGGGACTGTCTGTCACCCAGGCCGCCATGACCCGTGCCGGGTGCAGCTGGGTGAAGCCCTGCTGGATGGCGAGCCGGTCCAGCGGATCGGTGTTGTCGGAGGTCCACACCTGATCGGTCCGGGACAGAATTCCGAGGTCGATCCGGCCACCGCCGCCGGAGCAGGACTCGAAGGCGACCGAGGGATGCGCGACGCGCAGCCGGTCGAGGAGTGCGTACAGCGCCTGCACATGCTCGACCCACAGCTTCTGCGGATATGTCTCGCCGGGCCAGCCGGCGTCCGTGAAGCAGCGGTTGAAGTCCCATTTCACATAGTCGATGGGCGCGCTGCCGAGCAGTCCGTCCAACTGCTCCCAGAGGTAGGCCTGTACGTCCTCGCGCGCGAGGTTCAGTACGAGCTGGTTGCGGAACTCCGTCCGTGCCCGGCCGGAGTGGTGCTGCACCCAGTCGGGGTGCGCGCGGTAGAGATCGCTGTCGGCGTTGACCATCTCCGGTTCGACCCAGATCCCGAACTGCATGCCCAGCGCGTGCACTTCGTCGGCGAGCGGCTTCAGTCCCTGCGGGAAGCGCTCGGCGTTGGGTGTCCAGTCGCCGAGTCCGGCGCGGTCGCTGGTGCGCTGCCCGAACCACGCGTCGTCCACCACGAACAGTTCGACGCCCATGGCCGCGGCCCGCTGCGCGAGCGCCCGCTGCTGCTCCTCGGAAATGTCGAAGCCGGTGGCCTCCCAGGAGTTGTAGAGCACCGGCCGCTCGGCCTGGGCGTCCGGGATCACATGCGCCAGCTGCCAGGCGTGCCATGCCCTGCTGGCTGTACCGAACCCTCCTTCGCTCCACAGTCCGGCGAAGACGGGCGAGGTGTACGACTGGCCCGGTGCGAGCCGCAGCAGCCCGGAGTCGTCATAGCCCGCTCCGCCGGTGATCTGTACGAGTCCGTCGGGCAGCTGCGCCACCGAGATCCGCCAGGACCCGGACCAGCCGAGCGCGGCGCCGTACACCTCGCCCCGCTCCTCCGTAGCCCCTTCCGCGTCCAGCGCGACCCAGGGCAGATGCTGGTGGCCGGTGTGGCCGCGCCTGCTGCTCAGCACCTTCTCGCCGTACGTCAGCTCCGACCGTACGAGCAGCGACTCTGCCGCCCACCGGCCGTGCAGCTGGCTGAGTCGCCAGCTGTCGCGCTGCGGCAGAGTCCAGGTGGCGGCATCGGCGCGCAGTAGTTCCAGGTCGGGGCCCTCGCCCTCATGGGTGACGGTGACCCAGCGCTCGATGACGTCCGCGTCGTCGCGCATCCGATGGTGCAGGGTGAGCCCGAGGCCGTGTACGGCGTCGGTGAAGCGGAGCCTCAGCTCGTCGCCGCGCACCTCCTCGGCGCCGGCGAAGGTCCACTCGGTGCCGCGCACCGTGTCCGTACGGACGGAGAGCGCCGGCCGTACGAAGCGCGGGCCGCCCTCGACCGGGTACTCCTCGTGGCCGTCGAGCTGTGACTCGAACGGCCAGTAGGGCGGCAGGCCCTGGGCCGCGAGTGCCTCCGCGTCGGCGCCGGAGATCCGTGGCCCCCAGTGGAGATGCAGCAGTTCGTCAGCGTCTGTCAGACGCAGCGCATAACTACTCCTCGGTCCGGAGAGAACCCACGTACGACCCTTGCCAGCGCTCTCGATCATCCCGACCCCTCAGATACTCACAGGTCCGCACAGGTCCGCACATCATCCGACGGGAGCCGTCGCCGGTGCAACGCTCTTGCGGAGACGAACCGAGATGATTGCCCGATGAAGCAATGTCGTATCGTCGGGAAACGCGCCATCGTCGGCGAGCAGCGCCGACGGCTGTCACTTCAGGAGCCCCCGTGACACAGCAGCTGCCGCAGATCCCGTCGACAGAACCTGAGCTGTCCGGAGTGCGCAATTTCCGGGACGTGGGCGGCCTGCCGACCGTGGACGGCCGGCGGGTGCGGTACGGACGGCTCTTCCGCAGCGGCCACCTCGCCCATGCCACCGAGGGCGACACCGCGTTCCTCTCCACCCTGGGCCTGCACACGATCTTCGACTTCCGTAATGCCGCGGACCAGAAGCTGGAGGGCCCGGACGTCGAGCTGCCGGGCGTGCGCAATGTGAATCTGCCGCTCACCGACCCGGCCGACGGCGCCCAGTTCTGGAAGATGGTCCGGGAGGGCGATCTCGACCAGCTGAAGTCGATCCTCGCGGACGGCAAGGCGGCGGGCCGGATGTCGGCGTCGTACCGGACGATCATCAAGCAGCGCACTGCCGAGCACAGCCGCGTACTGCACGCGCTCGCTGACGACAGTGTCCCGGCGCTGATGCACTGCGCGGCGGGCAAGGACCGCGCCGGAATCTCGATCGCCGTGTCGCTGCTCGCGGTCGGCGTGGAGCGCGAGGCCATCGAGGCGGACTACCTCAAGTCCAATGATCCGCACCGGCGTTATCTGGTGCGCCGCAGCGACAACTCCCCGGCCGGGATGTCCCCGGAAGTGATGGAGCTGCTGAGCCCGCTCTTCGACGCGCGCGCCGAGTACCTCGAGGCGGCCTTCGAGACGATCGAGGAGACCTGGGGCACGACGGAGCGGTACCTCGCCGAGGGCCTGAAGATCGCCCCGGAGACGCGTGAGCGTCTGCGCGAGCGTCTCGTCGACGAGGCGTAGACGACCGCGGAGCAGGAGATGCGGAGCCGCCGGATACTGAGCGGCCGCCTACTGGTTCTGGCCGCCCAGCGTGAACAGAAGGTAGAGGAACCCGGCGAACAGATGGCCCGCCACCAGATAGGCGAACAGCCGGATCACCAGCCCACGGGGAAACGACCGCTCTTCATTGCTTTTGGACATAACGGGCCTCTTCTCTGAACTCAGTTGTGCGGATGGAGGTTGGGGCTCTGCAGCAGCGTGTGGACGAACAGCAGCTCGGCACCCTCGCGACCGACCGCCGCGAGACGGTGCGGGGTCAGTGAGTCGAAGTGCGCGCTGTCCCCGGGCGCCAGCTCGTAAACCGCGTCACCCAGGCTCAGGCGCAGCCGGCCGTTGAGGATGTACAGCCACTCCTCCCCGGGATGCACCCGGACGAGCTCGCCCTGGCTGCCGTACGGAACCACCAGCCGCAGTGCCTGCATCGCCCGGCCGGCTCCGCCGGTCTGGTGGTAGGTCCAGCCGTCGGCCTCGGAGGGCTCCCGGCTGCCGGCGCGGATGATCGGATCGCGCTCCGGCGCGAGCTCGCCGAGGAGCTCCGCGACTGTCGTACCGTAGATTCTGGCGAGAGCGAGCAGCATCGGCAGCGACGGCTGACGGTTGCCCGTCTCCAGCCGGGACAGGTGGGCGGGGGAAAGCCCCGCACGCTGGGCTGCGGCTTCCAGAGTGAGGCCACGGCGGCGGCGCAGATCGCGTAGCCGTGGCGCGACATCCGGCAGCACCGCGGCCACCTCTTCAGTGGGGCTCATGCCTCCATTGCGCCAGGATCTTTCCCCTGGGGCAAATTTTTTGCCCCAGGGGCAAAATCAGCGGTTGGCGACCGCCTGCTTCACCAGCGTCTTGCCGAAGTCCCACATCAGCCCGCCACCGCCGTGCGCATCGTCCATCACCGCGGTGAAGGCCGCCACGAACCGCTCGACCTCCCGCTCTCCGATGGTCAACGGCGGAATCAGCTTGATCACTTCCAGGTGGTCGCCGGAGACCTGGGTGAGGATCCGGTGCTTCTGCAGCAGCGGCACCACCACCATCTGCGCGAAGAGACCCTTGCGGGCCGCCTGCAGCATGGTCCAGCGGCTGCGCAGCTTGATCGAGTCCGGGCGGCCGAACTCGATGCCGATCATCAGGCCGCGGCCCCGCACCTCGTACAGCAGCTCATAGCGGTCGACGAGCGCGGCCAGTCGCGACCGCAGCAACTCTCCGGTCACCCGCGCGTTCGCCACGACATGCTCGTCCTCCAGCACCGAGAGCACCGCGAGCCCGGCAGCCATCGCCTGGGCATTGGAGCCGAAGCTGGCCGAATGCACCAGCACCCGGTCCATCGACGAGTAGACCTTCTTGAAGATCCAGTCCTTGCCGAGCGTCGCGCCGACCGGCACGTACCCGCCCGAGAGCGCCTTCGCCACACAGACCAGATCCGGCTCGACCCCTGCCTCGTACTGGTACGCGTAGAAGTCGCCGGTCCTGCCGAGGCCGGTCTGCACCTCGTCGGCGATCAGCAGCGCCTTGTGCTTGTGCAGCAACTCCTGTGCGGCGTAAAGGAATCCTGGCGGCGTCGCATGCACGCCCTTGCCCTGGATCGGCTCCACGACGAAGCCCGCCACATCGCCCCGCACCAGCTCCCGCTCCAGCGCGGCCAGATCGCCGAGCTCGATCGCGGTGTCGGGCAGCAGCGGCGCGAAGCCGTCCCGGAAGCCGGCCTCCCCGTTGACCGACAGTGATCCGGTGGTCAGCCCGTGGAAGGCGTGCGGACAGTAGAGGATCCTCGGCTTCCCGGTCGCGTACCGGGCGAACTTCAGCGCCGTCTCCACCGCCTCCGTACCGCTGTTGCCGAAGAACACCCGGTCCAGGTGCGGACTCTGCCTCAGCAGCTTCTCCGCCAGCAGCCCCGGCAGCGGCTGGCAGTCGAAGCGTGTGAGGTCCGCGAGCGAGGCGTCGAGGACATCGTGCAGCGCCTTGCGTACGACGGGATGGTGCCGGCCGAGCCCCATCACCCCGAAGCCCGCGAGCATATCGAGGTAGTCGTTGCCGTCGGCGTCCCAGAAGTACGCGCCCTCGGCCCGCTCATAGACCTTGTCGAAGCCGATGGTGTGCAGCATGCGCGGCAGCTGGTGGTTGAGATATCGCGCATGCAGCTCATAGCGCTCGGCCCCGCGCTCCGCGAGGAGTCCCGCCAGATCGAAGCCCTTGAGCGGATCGGTCATTCCTCAGCTCTCCTTGACTGCCATGGCGGCACTGATCCGTCCAGCGATCTCGACCGGGGTGAGTCCGATGTCGGCCAGCACCTCGCCGCGTTTGGCATGCGCGAGGAACTGCTCGGGGATGCCGAAGGTGCGCAGCGGCACATCCACGCCGGCGTCGCGCAGCGACTGCCCGACGGCCGAGCCGACGCCGCCGTTGCGGCTGTTGTCCTCGACCACTGCCACCAGCCGGTGCTGGGCGGCGAGCGGTGCGAGCTGTTCGTCGACGGGCTTGACCCACCGCGGGTCCACCACGGTGCAGCGGAGACCGCGGCCCCTGAGCAGCTCCACCGCCTGCAGACAGACGGCTGCCAGCGCACCGACCGAGACCAGCAGCACCTCGGCGTCGTCGGCCCGGTGCAGTACGTCCATCCCGCCGATCCGGCCGATCGCCTCGACCGGCTCGCCCACCGACTCCTTGGGGAAGCGCACCACTGTCGGCGCGTCAGCCACGGCGACGGCCTCGCGCAGCTCCTGGCGCAGCCGGTCGGCGTCGCGCGGCGCCGCGATCCGCAGCCCCGGGACGACCTGCAGGATCGACATGTCCCACATGCCGTTGTGGGAGGGCCCGTCGACCCCGGTGACGCCGGCCCGGTCCAGTACGAACGTCACCCCGCACTTGTGCAGAGCGACATCCATCAGCAGCTGGTCGAAGGCGCGGTTGAGGAAGGTGGCGTACACGGCGACGACCGGGTGCAGTCCGCCGGTGGCCAGCCCGGCCGCGGAGACCGCGGCGTGCTGCTCGGCGATGCCGACGTCCCACACCCGCTCGGGGAACCGCTCGGCGAACTCGGTCAGCCCGACGGGATGCAGCATCGCGGCGGTGATCGCCACGACGTCCGGCCGTTCCGCGCCGATCTCGGCGATCTCGTCCCCGAACACCGAGGTCCAGGAAGGCCCGTTGGAGGGTGCGAGCGGCTCGCAGGTGAGCGGGTCCATCACGCCGACGGTATGGAAGCGGTCGGCGTCGTCCTCCAGCGCGGGCTGGTAGCCCCGCCCCTTCTCGGTCAGACAGTGCACCAGTACGGGCCCGTGGAAGCGCTTCGCGCGGCGCAGCGCGGACTCGACGGCCGCTATGTCGTGTCCGTCGATCGGCCCCACGTATTTCAGGCCCAGATCCTCGAACATCCCCTGCGGTGCGAAGGCGTCCTTGAACCCCTTCTTCGCGCCGTGCAGCGATTCGTACAGCGGCTTCCCGACCACGGGTGTGTGCTGAAGAACGTCCTTGCCCCAGGCCAGCATCCGCTCGTAGCCGTCGGTGGTGCGGAGTGTGGCGAGGTGGTTGGCGAGGCCGCCGATGGTCGGCGCGTAGGACCGCTCGTTGTCGTTCACCACGATGATCAGCTGCCGGTCCTTGGCCGCGGCGATGTTGTTGAGCGCCTCCCAGGCCATACCGCCGGTGAGCGCGCCGTCGCCGATGACCGCGACGACATGGTCGCTGCTGCCCAGCACCTGATGTGCCTTGGCCAGGCCGTCCGCCCAGCCGAGCACGGTCGAGGCATGGGAGTTCTCGATGACGTCGTGCTCGGACTCCTCGCGGGACGGGTAGCCGGAGAGACCGCCCTTGCCGCGCAGCTTGGAGAAGTCCTGTCGGCCGGTGAGCAGTTTGTGTACGTAGCTCTGGTGCCCTGTGTCCCAGAGGATGCGGTCGACGGGTGAGTCGAACACCCGGTGCAGGGCGACGGTCAGCTCCACCACCCCTAGGTTCGGCCCCAGATGGCCCCCTGTTCTGGCCACCGCTTGGACCAGGAACTCTCTGATCTCCTCGGCGAGATCTTCGAGTTCCGCATCCGTCAGCGCCTTGAGATCGTGCGGCCCCCGGATGGTCTCAAGAATCGTCACGGTCGGACCCCCTTCACATGCTGATCAGCTCACGGTGACGGCGGGCTGCCCGGAGGCCACCCCTGCGTCCTCCATGGATTCGGCGATCTTCATCGCCTCTTCGATGAGGGTCTCGACGATCTTCGACTCGGGCACGGTCTTGATGACCTCGCCCTTCACAAAGATCTGACCCTTCCCATTGCCCGACGCCACACCGAGGTCCGCTTCCCTCGCCTCGCCGGGGCCGTTGACGACACACCCCATGACGGCGACGCGCAGCGGCACCTCCATCCCCTCGAGACCCGCCGTGACCTGGTCGGCGAGCTTGTACACATCCACCTGCGCCCGACCGCAGGACGGGCAGGACACGATCTCCAGCCGCCGCTGCCGCAGATTCAGGGACTCCAGGATCTGGATGCCGACCTTGACCTCTTCGGCGGGCGGGGCGGAGAGCGAGACCCGGATGGTGTCGCCGATGCCCTCGCTGAGCAGCGCGCCGAAGGCGACGGCCGACTTGATCGTCCCCTGGAACGCCGGTCCCGCCTCCGTGACGCCCAGATGCAGCGGATAGTCGCAGGCGGCCGCCAGCTGCCGGTAGGCGCCCACCATCACCACCGGGTCGTTGTGCTTGACCGAGATCTTGATGTCGCGGAAGCCGTGCTCCTCGAAGAGGGACGCCTCCCACAGCGCGGACTCGACAAGCGCCTCAGGGGTCGCCTTGCCGTACTTGGCGAGGAGCCGGGCATCGAGCGATCCGGCGTTCACCCCGATCCGGATCGGGGTACCGGCCTCGTTGGCCGCGCGCGCGATCTCCTTGACCTTGTCGTCGAACTGCTTGATGTTGCCCGGGTTGACCCGGACGGCCGCGCAGCCGGCGTCGATCGCAGCGAAGACGTACTTCGGCTGGAAGTGAATGTCGGCGATGACGGGGATCTGGGACTTGCGCGCGATGGTGGCCAGCGCGTCCGCGTCGTCCTGGGTGGGGCAGGCGACTCGTACGATCTGGCAGCCGGACGCAGTCAGTTCGGCGATCTGCTGCAGCGTCGCGCCGATGTCGGAGGTGCGCGTGGTCGTCATCGACTGCACCGATACGGGGGCGTCCCCGCCGACGGCCACGGTGCCGACCTGGATGCGCCGCGAGGTGCGGCGCATCGCGATCGGCCTGGCCGGCAGCTCGGGCAGCCCCAGTACGACTGGCTTCCCTGCGGACATCACGTCACCCGCGGTTTCCCGAGACGGTGTCGCGCGCCGCCCGGAGGGACTCCTTGAGAGAGCCCATGGTGGCGAGGACGGCGGTGGGCTCGTAGCCGCAGTGCGCCATGCAGTTGGCGCAGCGCGGGTCCTTGCCGCGGCCGTACTTGCTCCAGTCGGTCTCCTCGATGAGCTCCCGGTAGGTGGGGACGTATCCGTCGGCCATCAGATAGCAGGGGCGCTGCCAGCCGAAGAGCGAGTAGTTGGGGATCGCCCACGCCGTGCACGGGAAGTCCGCCTTGCCCTCGAGGAAGTCGAGGAAGAGCGGCGAGTGATTGAGCCGCCAGCGTCGCCGGTTGCCGCCCGCGAAGGACTTCTTGAACAGCTCACGGGTCTGCTCGACGCCCAGGAAGTGCTCCTGGTCGGGCGCCTTCTCGTAGGCGTACGCGGGCGAGATCATCATCTCGTCCACCTTCAGGTCGTCATTGAGGAAGTTGAGCACCTCGATGACGGTCTGCGGGGTGTCGGTGTTGAAGAAGGTGGAGTTGGTGGTGACCCGGAAGCCGCGCTTCTTGGCCTCCTTGATCGCCTCCACCGCCTCGTCGAACACACCTTCCTTGGCGACCGACTCGTCGTGCCGCTCGCGCAGCCCGTCGATGTGCACGGCAAAGGCGAAGTAGGGAGAAGGGGTGAACTCCTCGATCTTCTTGCGCAGCAGCATGGCGTTGGTGCAGAGGAACACGTACTTCCTCTTGGCCACCAATTGCCGCACGATTTCGTCGATCTGAGGGTGCATCAGCGGCTCGCCGCCTGCGATCGAGACCATCGGGGCCCCGGACTCGAGCACCGCCCCGACTGCCTGCGCGACCGGCATGCGCTGCTTCAGGATCCCGGCCGGGTGCTGGATCTTCCCGCAGCCCTCGCACTTCAGATTGCAGGCGAAGAGAGGCTCCAGCTCGACGATGAGCGGAAACTTCTCACGCTTGCGGAGCTTCTGTTCAATGAGATAAGTCCCGACCCTGATGGTCTGACGGAGCGGCATGGCCATCTAGCTCACCTCCTGGGGAGCAGCAAAGAACGGTGCCATTCGTAGAAAGCGGGAAGGATGGCGCGAAGAACACGGAAAGCTGATATTCCACCGCGCACCGTGCCAATACGGACCAGTTCATGCTCCGGAGCATCCACGACCACCCGGACGGCCGCAACCGGGCGGGGCCCGGTGCTCAGAGCGCTGCGCAGCGTGGCCGCGGACTCCATGTCCACCGCGATCGCCCCGGTGGCACGCAGCTCGGCGCGCTCCTGCCCGCGTACGACATGGTCGGACCCGGTCAGCGGGCCGGTGTGCACGGTGCGTCCGGGTACGGCCCGGGTCACCGCCTTGACCAGCAGTTCTGTGTTTGTGCAGGCCGTGACGCCGGTGGTGTCGCGAGTCTCGTCGGCGACGACGAGGTCCCCGGGATGCATGCCCGGGGCGAGGCCCGCGCAGAAACCGGAGGCGACAACCACCGCACCGCCGAGCGGACCGTCGCGCAAGGCACCGAGAACGGCACGTTCCGCGTTGTCCGGCCCCATACCCGTACGGAGCAGGGTGACCGGGCCCCGCGCGCCGCTGCGGTCGCCGCTGCGCAGGGCGAGCTTCTCGATGCCGAGCGCACAGGCGATCAGCAGGGGCGCGGCGGAGCCGGACTGCTCCGAGGACGTTTCCATCAGCCCCCCTTGCGGCTGTCCGTGCGGTCGGCGAAGGGCTCCCCGTGCACATAGCGGCCGAGCGCCGTGAGCGGGAAGACCTGCCGGTAGAGGTGGTAGTTGATGGAGAAGTCCCAGGGGAAGCCGGTGCCGGTGAAGTGCGGCTCGTCCCAGGAGCCGTCCGACTGCTGGTTCTCGACGAGCCAGACCACTCCCCGCTCCGCCGACTCGCTCTCCCGCTCCCCCGCCGCGAGCAGGGCGAGCAGCGCCCAGGCCGTCTGGGACGCGGTGGAGGCACCGTGGCCGATCCACTTCTCCTCGCGATACGAGCGCAGGTCCTCGCCCCAGCCTCCGTCGTCGTTCTGAACGGATCTGAGCCAGCGGACGGCACGGCGGACGGCGGGATGCGCCGCGGACATTCCGGCCGCGATCAGCGCCGGCACCACCGACCCTGTCCCGTATACGTAGTTGACGCCCCAGCGCCCGAACCAGGCGCCGTTCGTCTCCTGTTCGGCGAGCAGCCACTCGATGCCGCGCCGGGTACGGGGGTGGTGAGCCTTGCCCTCATGGGCCAGCATCTCGACGACATGCGCGGTGACGTCGGCCGACGGCGGGTCGATGACCTCGCCGAAGTCGCAGAACGGCAGCCGGTTGGGGAACGTGCTGGTGTTGTCTGCGTCGAATGCGGCCCAGGCGCCGTTCCTGGACTGCATGCCCATGGTCCAACGCGCGCCCCGCCCGATCGCCGCATCGACCTGCGTCGGGTCGGCGTGCTTGACCCTCCTCAGGGCGAGGATGACCTCGGCCGTGTCGTCGATGTCCGGGTAGTTGTCATTGTGGAACTCGAACGCCCAGCCGCCCGGAGCCAGTCCGGGCCTGCGTACGGACCAGTCGCCGGGCCGTACGATCTCCTCACCCAGCATCCAGTCGGCGGCCTTCACGAGCGCGGGGTGGTCCGCTGCCAGCCCGGCGTCGGCGAGCGCGATGGTGGCGAGGCAGGTGTCCCAGACCGGTGACTGACAGGCCTCGATCATGCGGGCGCCGTCCTCGCGCCACACGGCGAAGCGGTCCAGCGACTCCAGGCCCGCCCGCATGACGGGATGCTGGAGGTCGTAGCCGAGGAGGTGCAGGGCGATCACGGAGTACACGGCGGGCGGCTGGATTCCGCCCCAGCAGCCGTCGTTCTCCTGGCGCTCGATGATCCAGCGAGCGGCGGCGTTCATCGCGACACGCCGCAGCCGGCGCGGTGCGAGCTTGTGGTACGCGTGCAGCGCCTTGTCGGCGCGCTGAAAGAACCCGTCCCAACTCGCGGCGGGCGCAAGTGGTTTGGGCGGATTCGGCACCCGGGCGTCGATGTGCAGCTCGTCGAGCGCGAACGGCGCGGGCCGCACCGGCCGCTTCGCGGAGACCACGGTGAGCGGAACGATGGTCTGCCGCGCCCAGCAGCCGAAGTCGTAGATGTTCAGCGGGAACCACTTGGGCAGGAAGATCAGCTCGGGCGGCAGCTCGGGAAGGTCGTCCCACTTCCACCAACCGAAGAGCGCCAGCCAGATCCGGGTGAAGACCCGGCTCGCGGCGATGCCGCCCTGCTCGCGGATCCAGCCGGAGGCGCGCGCCATGTGCGGGTCGTCGGGCCGGTCGCCGGCCAGCCGCAGGGCGACGTACGCCTCGATGGTGGTGGAGAGTTCACCGGGACCGCCGTAGAAGGTGGCCCAGGTGCCGTCCTCGCGCTGCTCGCCGCGGATGAAACGGGCGGACGCCTCGGTGACCACAGCGTCCTGGATGCCGAGGAACTGGCGGAGCAGTAAATCCTCCGCGTCCATCGTCACATTGGTTTCGAGGTCGCCCTTCCACCAGCCCTGGGCGTCCTGCCGACCCAGCAGATGCTCTACGGAGCGTTCCGCGGCCCGCCCTGCGGCGTCGAGAACGGCGCTCGCGGCGGATGTCGTTTCGGTTGTTTCACTGGCCGCGGTTGCGCCGGCCCACGCGGGCCCGCTGCTTCCGTCGGTCGTCGCTGTCATGGCTTCCCCTTCGATGCAGTGGCTCTCTGCTGTGCTGGGGTCTCCGTCGGCCGGCGCACGGTTGTCCGTGCACCGGCCGGCGACTGCGATTTATATGCGGCAGGCGATATCGATCATCTCTTTCGTACGACGACGAAGTCGGCGAGCGCGACGAGCTGCGCCCGCACCTGTTCCGGCATGTCGACACCGCTGAGGGCCTCGATCGCGACGGCGTGCTGCCTGCGGGCCTCCTGAGAGGTCCACTCGCGGCCGCCCGCCTCCTCGATCAGGGCCGCCCTGATCGCGAACTCTTCCTCGGAGAAGCTGTCGAAGTCATTGCTCTTGGCGTCGGCCGCGAGCAGCTCTCCGAGGCGCTGTGAGGCCGGTCCGCCCGCGGCGAGTGCGGCGACGACCGGCAGGGACTTCTTGCGCTGGCGCAGATCGCTCCAGGTCTGCTTGCCGGTGGAGACAGGGTCGCCCCAGATGCCGAGCAGATCGTCGACGGCCTGGAAGGCGAGGCCGAGGTGGTAGCCGTACGCCTCCAGCGTGTCGGCCGTCCTGTCGTCCGCCCCGCCGAGCACCGCGCCGATGGAGACGGCGCAGGCCAGCAGCGCGCCCGTCTTGTTGCCCTCCATCTCCAGGCACTCCTCGACGGTGACCCGCTCGCGGTGCTCGTAAGAGATGTCCTGGGCCTGGCCGTCGATCAGCTTGCGCGTGGCGGTGGTCAGCCGGCGCGTGGCACGCCCCGCCTCGACCGTGCCGAGCTCGAGCAGGACCTCGTTGGCGAGCGCGAAGAGCGCGTCGCCGACGAGGATCGCCTGGGCCGGGCCGTGGACCTTCCAGACGGTGTCCCGGTGGCGGCGCTGCTCGTCTCCGTCCATCAGGTCGTCGTGCAGCAGTGAGAAGTTGTGCACCAGCTCCACGGCGACCGCGCCGGGCACGCCGACCTCGGGCGCTGCTCCGGCCGCCTCGGCGGAGAGCAGTGCGAGCGCCGGCCGTACAGCCTTGCCGCCGTCCCCGGCGGAGGGCCGTCCCTCCGCGTCGATCCATCCGAAGTGATAGGCCGCGACAGTGTCCATGGGCGGCGCGAGCCGGTCCACGGCGGCGCGCAGCACCGGGGTGGACATGGTCCGCCCGCGTTCAAGCAACGCAAGGGTGTCCAGGCTCTCTCCTCCGGCTGCGGTGTCACCAGCCGGATTCGCCGAGGGCACAGTCGGCACGGTCTCTCCTCTTGTTCCAGTACTCAGACTCACGCCGCCTCCTTGAGCGGATGTTCATGGGGGCGGCCGAGCGCGGAGAGTGCGGCACCCGCGGCGCTGAAGCCACTGCGTACCGCGCTCTCCATGGTCGCGGGCCAGCCGGTGGCGGTCCACGCGCCCGCAAGGTACAGGCCGGGGGCGCGGGTCTGCGCGCCGGGTCGCAGCCTGCCGACTCCCGGGGCCGGGGCGAAGGTCGCCGTCCGCTCCCGGGTCACGAAGAAGTCGCGTACCTGGGCGCCGCGCGCGGCGGGCAGCAGCCGTTCCAGCTCGGGTAGATACCGCTCGCGCAGTACGGCGACGAGCGCGTCGATCTCGCCCTCGGCGGCGGACTGGGACAGCGCCAGATACTGGCCGTCCTGCAGCCCCGAGGCCTCGGTGCGGTCGAAGACCCACTGGACCGGGGTGCCGAGCGCGGCGAAGAAGGGGCGGCGCAGCACCTTGCGGTCGTACAGGACATGGATGTTGAGGATCGGCGCGGTGCCGATGTCGAGCAGCCGGTCGGGGTCCTGGAGCGCCCCTTCGGGCAGCAGGGCGTGGGTCTCTCGCTGCGGTACGGCGAGCACGACGGTGTCCGCTTCCAGCTGCTCGCCGTCCACCTCGACGTGCCAGCGGCCGTACTCCGCCCGGGAGATGTCCTTGACGCGGGTCGACAGTTCGGTGCGTACGCCTGCGGAGTCGAGGGCCTTGCGAGCCAGCGTGTCGTGGAGTTCGCCGAGCGGCACGCGCGCCCAGCCGATGTCGGCGGCGCCGGGCTCGGAGAGCAGCCCGGTCTTGAAGACCATCGCGGCAAGGCCCATCGAGGCGTTCGGCGCGGTGGCGTTCAGGGTCGCCACGCCGACGAGGTCCCAGAGGGCGTCGATGGTGCGCTGGGACTGGCCGTGGCGGCCCAGCCAGGTGGCGAAGTCGATACCGTCCAGCGCCGGGTCGGCCGGGTCGAGCCTTCCGAGGGCGAGCGCGGCGCGCCCGACACTCGCCCGCTCGGCGAGCGAGAGGTGCGGGTAGGTGGCGAGGCTGCCGGCCAGGTGCAGCGGCACGGGCAGCGCGGTGCGGCGCAGCCGTCCGAGCCGCGGGCCCCGCGCGCGCGCCACGTCCAGTACCGGTACGTCCAACCGGTCCTGGAGCGGGGCGAGATGAGCACCGCCGACCCGCTCGAGGAACCAGCGGTATGCGGTGCAGCAGCGCAGATACACATGCTGGCCGTTGTCGACGGTGAGGTCGCCGCGGCGGAAGGAGAAGGCGAGACCGCCCAGACGAGGGCGGCCTTCGACCAGAGTGACGCGGACTCCCGCGCCGGCGAGTTGCAGTGCCGCGGTGACTCCGGCGAGTCCCCCGCCGACCACCACCGCGTGCCGGGACCGCATGTCGTCGTCCGTCATGCGACCTCCCCTCGGGCCGTTGCAGTCAGGGACGCCGCGCCGTGGCGGACGGTTGCTCGCCGCTTGTGCGCGTGCGCCGGCATCAGGAACGCCCCCTGAGCGTCTGCCGGGTGATGTGCCGGGCGTCGAGTCCGGACAGGCCACGCACGGCGACGTACGCCTTCTCGCGTCCGGGCAGGGACACGCGGCCGCGCAGCACCGCCTCGGGGTCGCGCTCGATGCGGTCGAGCAGTCGGCGGTAGATGCCGGCCATCGCGGCGACACAGGCGCCGCTGCGCCGGTCCAGCATCGGCAGCAGCCGGTAGCCCTCGGCGAAGAGCGTGCGGGCGCGCCGGACTTCGAAGTGCACCAGGCCGGCGAAGTCGGACCCGGGCGGCGGGGTGGTGGTGCGGAAGCCCGCGGAGCAGCCGAACTTGGCGAGGTCGTCGGCGGGCAGATAGGTGCGTCCGCTGCCCGCGTCCTCGCGAATGTCCCTGAGGATGTTGGTGAGTTGGAGGGCGAGGCCGAGCGTGTCGGCGTACTCGGCGGCGCGCTCGGCGCCACGCGCACCGGGCTGGGTGCCGAACACGCCGAGCGAGAGCCGCCCGATCGCGCCCGCGACACACCGGCAGTAGACCTTCAGGTCGTCCCAGGTTTCGTACGTCTCGCCGCGCACGTCCATCAGCACGCCGTTGATGAGTTCGTCGAGCCCGCCGAGCGGGAGGGGGAAGCGGCGCGCCGCGTCCGCGAGCGCCACGGCGACCGGGTCGATGTCGTCCTCGTCGACCGCGTCCTGCCGGATCCGGTCCAGCAGGTCCCGCGTGTCCTCGAGCCGGTCCTCCTTGGCCTTCCGCTCGAGGCTGCCGTCGCCGATGTCATCGACACGTCGCGAGAACGCGTACAGCGCCGACATCGCCTGGCGCTTCTCGGTCGGCAGCAGCCTGATGCCGTAGGCGAAGTTGCGCGCCTGCTGTCCGGTGACGGCCTCGCAGTAGCTGAACGCGGCCTGCACCGGTGCGGACACCTCCGTCGGTCCCTCCATCGTCCGGCTCACCCCTCTCTACGCGCTCTTCGCAAGACAGCTCCCACTTCACGCAGCAGATTCGCCTTGGTGGGCCTGGGCGGTCCTGGCAGGACATCGTGTCCGGCGTCGGCGATCGCGGTGAGGGCGGCGAGCCCCCCGGCCACGAATCCGGCGAGCAGCAGCCGCAGCCTGCCGTGGACGCTACCCACCAGTGGGGTGCCTTCATTCAGCAGCTGCCGGGCGCGTTCAGCTTCGTATGCGACCAGGACGCGCACCGACGCGCTCCCGGTTCCCGCGGCGAGGTCGGCCTCCGTGACGCGGAACCGCTCCATGTCCTCGGCCGGCAGATAGACCCGGTCGCGCCCCAGGTCCTCGGGCACGTCCTGGAGGTGTTCGATGATCTGGAGCGCGGTGCACACGGCGTCGGAGCGGCGTACGCGCTCGGGGCTGGCGGTGCCGGTGATCTGCAGCACCAGGCGGCCGACGGGGTTGGCGGACAGCTCGCAGTAGGCGAGGAGATCGTCGTACGTCTTGTAGCGCCGCACCAGCTGGTCCTGGCGGTTTGCCTCGATCAGGCCGAGGAAGGGCTCGGCGGTGAGCGAGCGGCGGCGCACCGTCGGTTGGAGGGCGCGCAGCAGGGGATGCCGTGGCGTGGCGTCGAAGACGCGCCACAGATCGGCCTCGAAGGCGTCGAGCACGGCGAGCCGGTCCTCGGCCAGCGCCGGGTCCACGCCGAGGTGACGGGCGTCCGCGCCGCCGGGTGCGAGGTCGCCGTCACCGATGTCGTCGACGAGACGGGCGTAGCCGTAGACGGCCATCAGGTCGTCGCGCCAGGCGCGCGGCAGGAAGAAGGGGGCCACGGGGAAGTTCTCGTCCGCGGCCTTGTCGAGTGTGGCGCGCACGGATGCCTCGGGGTGCGCCACCCGGGTGGCAGTCATGGCGCGCTGCCCGGTGCGGGGACGGCGAAAGCCTCGCGGAGCTGGAGATTTTCCGTCATTGCCGTCACATCTCCCGTTCTACACTGCCGACCCAATACATCCTATTTCGGACACGCCGCCCATCCTCCCCGCTGGGAGACCGCCCGGCGGACAGGATTCCTAGGGAGTATCGCCCTACTTGCCGCAATTCAGCACCGGTACAGCTTACGTTGTACAACGCCCAGTGATACGTCGGGGTGTTGCGCGGGTTACAAGAACACTCCAATCCCGGTCAACCTTCCCTGGCGACACAGGACTTGGCCTTCACTTGACGATCCCGGCCCGGAGCGGTGGCGGCTCCTGCCCGGCCGTCCCCTCGAAGGACGCGGAAGGCTCCCGCCTGGATGTCACGACGGGAGCCTTCGACCGGGACTTCGATCGGGACCGGACTACTTGCCGGTCTCCTTCTCGTACGCCCTGATGACCTCGTCGGTCGGGCCGTCCATCAGGAGTTCGCCCCTCTCCAGCCACAGGACGCGGTCGCAGGTGTCCCTGATCGACTTGGCACCGTGAGAGACCAGGAAGACCGTGCCGGCTTCCTTTCGGAGCTCCCGGATTCGTTCCTCGGAACGGATCTGGAACTTGCGGTCACCGGTCGCCAGAGCCTCGTCGATCATCAGGACGTCGTGGTTCTTGGCCGCGGCGATGGAGAAGCGGAGCCTCGCTCCCATACCGGAGGAGTAGGTGCGCATCGGAAGGGTGATGAAGTCGCCCTTCTCGTTGATTCCGGAGAAGTCCACGATCCCCTCGTAGCGATCGCGGATCTCCTCACGCGTCATGCCCATGGCCAGTCCGCCGAGAATGACGTTGCGCTCGCCGGTCAGATCGCCCATGAGCGCGGCATTGACGCCGAGCAGGGAGGGCTGACCGTCGGTGTAGACCTTGCCGCTCTCCGTCGGCAGCAGGCCCGCAATGGCGCGCAGCAGGGTCGACTTGCCGGAGCCGTTGGTGCCGATCAGACCGATCGCCTCGCCGCGGTACGCGGTGAAGGAGACACCGCGTACGGCGTGCACCTTGCGGATACCGCGGGACTCTCGCTTGTCGCGGCGGAGTATGCGGCTCAGCGCCGCGGTCGCACTGCCCTTGCCGCCGCTGCCGCCGCTGACCCGGTACACGATGTGCACATCGTCGGCGATGACGGTCGGGATGCGTCCCTGGTTGTTGTCAGCCACGGCCGTACCGCTCCTCAGCCTTCCAGAAGTACACAAAGCCTGCGACGCCCAGCAGCACGGCCCAAAGGACTCCGGCCACCCAGACATGCGGCGGCAGGTTGGACGCGCCGTACCCGTCGATCAGCGCGAACCGGATCAGGTCCATGTAGATCGCCGCCGGGTTGTACATCAGCACATGGGTGATCCACTCCGGCTTGCCCTTGAGCATCACCGAGATGGAGAACATGACGCCCGAGGCATACATCCAGGTGCGCATGATGAACGGCATCAGCTGGGCCAGGTCCGGTGTGTTGCTGCCCAGCCTCGCCATGATCAGGGCCAGCCCGATGTTGAACACGAACTGCATGGCCAGCGCGGGGACGATCAGCAGCCAGCCGAGCGACGGATAGCTGCCGAACGAGGCCGCGATGACGAACAGCACGATCATCGAGAACATCAGCTGCTGCAGCTGCTGCAGCGCGAACGAGATCGGCAGTGCAGCGCGCGGGAAGTGCAGCGCCCGCACCAGCCCCAGATTGCCCGAGATCGCCCGGACACCGGCCATCACCGAGGTCTGGGTGAACGTGAAAACGAACACACCCGTCACGAGGAAGGGGATGAAGACCGCCTTGTCCATCCCCCGTCCCGAATCGAGGATCAGGCCGAAGATCATGTAGTAGACGGCCGCGTTCAGCAGCGGGGTCGCCACCTGCCAGAGCTGGCCCAGCTTGGCCTGGCTGTACTGCGCGGTCAGCTTCGCCGAGGAGAACGCCAGGATGAAGTGGCGCCGGCCCCAGAGCTGCCTGATGTACTCGACGAGCCCCGGCCGGGCGCCGCTCACCGACAGGCCGTACTTGGCTGCGAGCTGAGCCGAGGTCAGGCCTTCGTCGGGAGATGGCGGGGCGGTCATCGCGATCGCACCGTCATGGGTTGTGTCACTCACAAGTTGAAACTTTCGTGTTCAAGATGCGCGGCAGGTCGGGCGCTGCTTCGGACGTCGCCGGTCCTGGGAGTACGCCCGATGATCCCAGAAACGAGCTTGTCAGACGATGGGCGGTCGGCCCAGTCGCGTGAGCCGCCATACCGTACGCCACTTCATGGGCCGACGGGGACCGCAGGGCGTCTGCCAGCCCTCTTTGAAGCCGCCGAACCAGGCCTTCAGCGCGGACGCCGAAGGGCGCCTGGCCAGTGTGAGCAGCACCCAGACACCAAGGTAGACGGGGACCAGGGGCGCGGGCAGATTGCGGCGGGCGAGCCAGACCCGGTTGCGGGCCACCATGCGGTAGTAGACCGCGTGCCGGGACGGCGGCATCGTCGGGTGGAACAGCAGCATGTCCGAGCGGTAGTCGATCGCCCAGCCCGCGTCCAGCGCCCGCCAGGCGAGGTCCGTCTCCTCATGGGCGTAGAAGAACTCGTCGGGCAGCCCGCCGACCTCGGCGAGTACCTTCGTACGGACAGCATTGGCGCCGCCCAGGAAGGTCGTCACCCGCGAGGAGCGCATCGGGTCGGAGGCGCGCAGCCGCGGGACGTGGCGGCGCTGGGTGAGCCCGGTCTCCGGGTCGGCGATCCGGAAGCTGATGATGCCCAGCTTCGGATCGGCGTCGAAGGCCTGGCGCACCAGCTCCCCGGTGTCGTTGTTGGGCAGCAGTCCGTCGTCGTCCAGGAAGAGCAGTACGTCGACGCCGGAGCCGGACGGGCCGAAGGCCTCGATGCCGACGTTGCGTCCGCCGGGGATGCCCAGGTTGTCGGGCAGGTCCACGGTGCGTACACCCTCGGGCACGTCCGTCACCGGGGCGCCGTTGCCGACGACGACCACTTCGATCGGGTCGCCGTCCTGCTTGGCCACCGAGTCGAGGAGGGCGCGCAGATCGTCGGGGCGGTTGCCCATCGTGATGATGACCGCGCCGAGCTTCATGGGCGTACTCACTTGAGCCTGCTCGAGGCCAGGATGGACACCAGGTGCAGCAGCGTCTGGAGCAGCGCGATTCCGGCCAGCACGGCGACGCCGAGGCGCGAGAAGAACAGGTCGCCCCGGACCGCGTCCAGGACGGCGAGCAGCAGGATGAGCAGGGACGCCTCAATGCCGAGGACGAGCCGGTGGAACTTCAGCGCGCCGGCGGCCCGGCGGGCCAGTGCCATGCCGGACGAGCGGGGCTCGGACGCCGCCTCCTTGACCGGCGGCAGCCCGCCCTGGTGGCGGGCGACGCCGACCAGGTCGGTCTCGGCCTTGATCAGGATCGCGCCGAGCGCGGCGAGGGTGCCGAGGAAGGCCCACAGCCAGTCGATCCGCCCGGGGCCCCACAGGTCGGCGGCGCGCAGGCCGAAGCCGACCAGGACCGCCGCGTCGCACAGGTAGGCACCGACGCGGTCCAGGTACACGCCGGAGAGCGAGAACTGCTTCTTCCAGCGGGCGACCTCGCCGTCGACGCAGTCGAGCAGCAGGTAGAGCTGGACAGCCACGACGCCGAGGACGGCGCCCCAGACGCCCGGCACGAGCAGGGCGGGGGCCGCGAGGACGCCGCAGAGGGTCATCAGGTAGGTCAGCTGGTTCGGAGTGACCTTGGTGGTGACCAGGCGGCGGGTGATGCGCAGGGAGATCTCGCGCATGTACAGGCGGCCGCCCCAGTGCTCGCCGCTTCGCCGGTCCTTCACTCCCTCCGGGTGAACGACCGGACGGAGTTCAGCTACTGATGGTCTTGGCATAGTCGGCGTACGCGTCCCTGATCTGATCGGTGGTGAGGTCAAGGTGCTCGAGGATGGTGAAGCGGCCCGGACGGGTCTGCGGTGCGTATTCCACGGCCTTGACGAACTCGTCCGTGGAGAACCCGATTTCCTCGGGCAGCACCGGCAGGCCGTGTCTGCGCAGCACCTCGGCGAAGAGCCCCGCGTCGTCGTGGGCACCGCGCAGATGCATCGCGAAGGCGGCGCCGAGGCCCACCTGCTCGCCGTGGAGCGCTGCGCGCTTGGGGTACAGCAGGTCGAAGGCGTGGTTGATCTCGTGGCAGGCGCCGGAGGCGGGCCGGCTGTCGCCGGCTACCGACATCGAGATACCCGTCAGGACCAGCCCTTCGGCGAGGACGGTGAGGAAGGCGTCGTCGCCGATACCGCCGGGATGCCGGAGCACTGCCTCGCCGGCCTGACGGGCCATTGCGGCGGCCAGTCCGTCGATGGATTCGCCGGTCAGCCGGTGGGAGAGCTCCCAGTCGGCGACACACGAGATGTTCGAGATCGCGTCACCGATGCCGGAACGTACGTAGCGCACCGGGGCGTCGCGGACCACATCCAGGTCGATGACGACGGCGATCGGTGTGGGGACTCCGTAGGAGCCCCGGCCATTGTCGTTGTCGAGAGTGGCGACCGGGGAGCAGAGCCCGTCGTGCGCGAGGTTCGTGGCGACTGCGACCATCGGCAGCCCGACGCGGGCCGCGGCGTACTTCGCCACGTCGATGATCTTGCCGCCGCCGAGACCGACGACCGCGTCGTACCGCTTGCCCTTGATGTCGTCGGCCAGTTTCACGGCAGAGTCGATCGTGCCGTCGGCGACCGCGTACCAGTCGGCGTCGGGCAGCAGCGGCGCGAGCTTCTCGCGCAGCGCCTGGCCGGAGCCATTGCTTATCGCGAAGGCGAGCCTGCCCGACGCCGAGATCCGCTGGTCGGCGAGGAGGCCGACCAGGTCGTCGAGGGCTCCCGTGCGGATGTCGACGACGACCGGGGACGGGATCAGTCGGGTCAGTACAGGCACGCGATTTCACGGCCCTTCGCGAGGTCGTCGTGGTTGTCGATCTCGACCCACTTGACGTCGCCGATGGGGGCCACGTCCACGGTGAAGCCGCGGTTCACGAGCTCCTGGTAGCCGTCCTCGTAGTAGAGGTCGGGGTCGCGCTCGAAGGTGGTCTTCAGCGCGTCCGCGAGCTCGTCGGCAGCCTCGGGCTCGATGAGGGTGACGCCGATGTACTCGCCGGTGGCGGTGGCCGGGTCCATCAGCTTGGTGATGCGCTGAACGCCCCTGTCACCATCCGTGATGACCTTCATCTCCTCGTCGGCGAGGTGCTTCACCGTGTCGAGGGCAAGGATGATCTTCCGGCCGTTGCCGCGGGCGGCGAGCAGGGTCTGCTCGACGGAGACCGGGTGGACGGTGTCGCCGTTGGCGAGGATGACGCCCTGCTTGAGGACGTCACGGGCGCACCACAGGGAGTAGGCGTTGTTCCACTCCTCGGCCTTGTCGTTGTCGACGAGGGTCAGCTTGAGGCCGTACTTCGCCTCGAGGGCGGCCTTGCGCTCGTACACGGCCTCCTTGCGGTAGCCGACGACTACGGCGGCCTCGGTGAGCCCGATCTCCGCGAAGTTCCCCAGGGTGAGGTCGAGGACGGTGGTGTCGCCGTCGACGGGCACGAGGGCCTTCGGGAGCGTGTCGGTGTAGGGGCGCAGACGCCGTCCGGCACCGGCTGCCAGTACAAGGCCGATCATGCGGGTTCTCCTTCGTCATGTACGGCGGGTGCTCCGGAGGACACCCAGAAGCGGATGCTCTCGACGAGCACCACGAGTGCCACGGCCACAGCAAGGACCGTCAGCGCGGTGGTGAAGTCCGAGTTGTTGAGCAGGGCGGCCAGCAGCGCGACTGCCAGGATCCGTCCTTCGTGCCCGCCGATCGCCCGCACCAGCCAGTGCGGGGGCGCGCCCGTACCGCCGCGGATGCGGTAGACCGTGTCGTAGTGATGGTAGGCGACTGCCGCTACCAGCCCGAAAGCCGCGGGCAACGCCCCGTTCACGTCGGCGCGGGCCGCGAGCACCAGGACAGTGCCGTACTCGGCGGCCCTGAACACCGGTGGGACGAGCCAGTCGAGTGCGCCCTTCAGGGGGCGGGCGACGGCGAGGCCCGAGGTGATGACATACACCACAGCGGCGAGGGCGGGCCAGACGGTGCCGTAGTCGGTGAAGGCGGCGGTCGCCACGAGAGCGGCGCCGCCGGCCACGGCGGTCGCGAGCGGCAGGTACCCGGGGAGGCTCTGCGCACGCGTCCTGAAGGAGCGCGCGACGGCTTCGGCGAGTGGGCCCGAGTCGGCGAGGTCCGCGAGCGCCCGGGCGGCGCGGTCGGTGCGCTGTGCCTTGCGGGTCAGCGAGCGCAGGACGCGGCCGGCGGTGGTGTAGCAGGCAGCCAGCCCGCAGCCGATCAGCAGCGCGTAGAAGACGACGCGAGGGCTGGTCACGGCAGTGAGCACGGCGATCATCGCCCAGCGCTCACCGATCGGCAGCACGATCATGCGGCGTATCCAGACTGTCCAGCCGACGCTGTCGAGCCTGTCGGAGAGGGCAGCCGTGGGACTGGTGTTGGCCGTCGCGTCGTGGTTCGCCTCGTTGAAGGAGAAGTCGACGACATGCCGGCAGGTCTGCAGCACCATCGCGCCGAGCGCGAGCGCCCAGACGTCATCACCGCTGCGGGCGGCGCCGAGGGCGAGGCCCGCGTAGTAGGCGTACTCCTTGGCACGGTCGAAGGTCGCGTCCAGCCAGGCGCCCATCGTCGAGTACTGCAGCGAGTAGCGGGCGAGCTGCCCGTCGGCGCAGTCCAGGACGAAGGAGAAGAGCAGCAGCAGGCCTGCCGCGATGTATCCGGCGCGGGTGCCGGTGGCCGCTCCGGCCGCCGCGATCAGCGCGGTGAGCAGCGAGGCGGTGGTGACCTGGTTGGGGGTGAATCCGCGGCGGGCGCACCAGCGGGCGAGGTAGCGCGAGTACGGGCTGATGCAGAAGGTGGTGAAGAACCCGTCGCGGGCCTTCACGGCCGAGCGCAGGCGTACAGCTTCGTCATCGACCGCGGCGATTGCCTGCCGGGCCTCATTGCGAGCCTGCGGGTCACCGGGAACCGTCGCGACGAGCGACCCCAGCTCGGGCCGGTGCACGGCGGTGCCGTCGGCGTCGAGCGCGTCGGCGAGCGCGTCGGGCAGCACCGCGGTCTGGAGGGCCGACCGGGTGTCACTGGTGTCGGCCACGCCGCCGTCCCGTGCGCCGGTCGCCGCCTCTGCGGCGGCTCCGGACGGTGCGGGCCCCCCTGCGGCGGCTCCGGACGGTGCGGGCCCGTCCGCGCGGGACGGCGTTCCGGTGCCCGCGGCGACCGACAGTGCGCGGCTCAGGGCAGTCCGCGCCTCGGGCTGCGCCGTGAGCGCGCCCGGGACCGCGGCGGCCGGGAAGCGGGGATCGGTCAGTGCCAGCCGCAGCGCGTGGACGTGCCCGACGAAATGGGGGTCGACGACGGCGATGCGGTCGGCGACCGGTACGGCGTCGATCAGCGCGGCGGTGTCCTCGGCGCCGGAGGCGACCCGTACGTCAAAGCCCAGCGACCGCAGATCGCCCTCGAGTGACGATCCGGGTACCGGCGGACCGGTGAGGATGGCGGTCGACAGACGAACTCACTCCTTGGAACTGACGGTGCGGGTGCGGCGGCCCGGCCCGGCCCGGCTACGCGGGCGGCGGCACGTCGGCAGAGGCTATCGGATGAACGGAAGCGGGAGTCCACTGGCCGTTTACGTCCCGCTCGGCACGGACCGGGCCCCGAAGGGCCCGCCGCGATCATCATCGTCGATCCATGCCTCGCCCGACAAACCGCGGACCGGCAGGGCCTAGGCTGGTCGGCATGACTTGGCTGATCACAGGTGGGGCGGGGTACATCGGAGCGCATGTGGCGCGGGCCATGACGGCGGCAGGTGAGCGGGTCGTGGTCCTCGACGATGTCTCGTCGGGCGTCGCCGAGCGGCTGCCGGAGGGGATCCCGCTGGTGCGCGGGGCGGTCCTGGACCGGAAGCTGCTGGACCGCACGCTCGCCGAGCACGCTGTGACCGGTGTCGTACATCTCGCGGCGAAGAAGCAGGTCGGACAGTCCGTCGAGCAGCCGCTGCACTACTACCGTGAGAATGTGCACGGTCTGACGGTGCTCCTGGAGGCGGTCGTCGAGGCCGGCGTGAAGCGATTCCTGTTCTCGTCATCGGCCGCCGTGTACGGCGTACCGGAGATGGACCTGATCCCCGAGTCCGCTCCGTGCGAGCCGATCAATCCGTACGGCGAGACCAAGCTCGCGGGCGAGTGGCTGGTCCGGGCGACCGGCCGGGCTCACTCCCTGTCCACCGCCTGTCTGCGCTACTTCAATGTCGCGGGGGCGGAGCGGCCCGAGCTGGCCGACACCGGGGTGTTCAACATCATTCCGATGTTCTTCGACCGGATCACCCGCGGTGAGGCTCCGCGGATCTTCGGCGCCGACTACGCGACCCCTGACGGCACCTGCATCCGGGACTACATCCATGTCTCGGATCTTGCCGATGCCCATCTCGCGGTCGCGCGCCGGCTGGCCGAGCAGGACGGCGGCGGGGATCTGACGGTCAATATCGGCCGTGGGGTCGGTGTCTCGGTGCGCGAGCTCGCCGACGTGGTGGCCGAGATCACGGGGTTCACCGACGAGCCGGTCGTCGAGCCGCGGCGTCCTGGCGATGCGGCGAAGGCCGTCGCCTCGGTCGATCTGATCGCCAAGGAGCTGGACTGGACGTCCTCGCGAGGTGTGCGCGAGATGGTCGAGTCGGCCTGGGAGGGCTGGTGCCTGCGGCACCCGGAGACCCGGATCAAATGATCTTGTCAGCGCCCTGACCTGCGGTCATTTCCGCAGGTCAGGCGATATGACAACGGTGTTCAGTGCCGTGTTGCCCGATACCCCCCACCCGTAGTTGACTGAGGTCTCGGCAGATCGTTTCGACGACCAGGAGGCGTCCTCATGGGGGCTGGGCACGATCACGGGCACTCGCACGGCGGACCGCCGCCGACCGGCACCGCGGCCGCGGCCTACCAGGGGCGCCTGCGCGTCGCGCTGACGATCACGCTGGGCGTGATGGTCCTGGAGATCGTCGGCGGTGCGCTCTCCGGCTCCCTCGCCCTGATCGCCGACGCCGCCCATATGGCGACGGACGGGGTCGGCCTCGCAATGGCGCTGCTGGCGATCCACTTCGCCAACCGCCCGGCCGTACAGAACCGCACCTTCGGCTACGCGCGGGCCGAGATCCTCGCGGCCCTCGCCAACTGTCTGCTGCTCCTCGGAGTCGGCGGCTATCTGCTGTACGAGGCGGTGCAGCGCTTCATCACCCCGGCCGAGACCAAGGGCGCGCTGACCATCGCCTTCGCCCTCATCGGTCTCGTCGCCAACATGATCTCGCTGTCCCTGCTGGTGCGCGGCCAGAAGGAGAGCCTCAATGTGCGCGGGGCGTATCTGGAGGTGCTCGCGGACACGCTCGGCTCGCTCACAGTGCTGGTCTCGGCCGGCATCATCATCGCCACCGGCTGGCAGGTGGCCGACCCCATCGCGTCACTGGTCATCGGCCTCATGATCGTGCCGCGCACCTGGAAGCTGCTGCGGGAAACCCTCAACGTCCTGCTGGAGGCGGCTCCCCAGGGCGTCGACATGGGTGAGGTGCGGGCGCACATCGTCGCTCTTCCCGGCGTGGAGGACGTGCACGATCTGCATGCCTGGACGATCACCTCCGGGATGCCGGTGCTCTCCGCGCATGTGGTCGTGAGTCAGGGCGCCCTGGACTCGGTCGGCCACGAGAAGATGCTGCACGATCTGCAAGGCTGCATCGGGGATCACTTCGATGTCGAGCACTGCACCTTCCAGCTGGAGCCCGTTGGCCATGCGGAGCACGAGGCCAAGCTCTGTCACTGAGCGCTGCCAGTCTGACCGCCACGCTTGAGAGGAGCTGAGTTGACGACCGTCGCAGTGCAGGCTGCCCCGCGCAGCGCCACGCCTGGTCCGTCCTCGGCTTCCGGGTCCCGGCCGACCTGATCTCGCATCACGTGATCACGTACGTCTGACCTGATCACGTACCTCTGACCTGATCACGTACCTCTGATCTGATCTCGTACGACTGACCTGATCTCGTACGCCGGCCGGCGGGCCTGGTGGACGCACTGCGTCTCGACGGTGCGGCGTGGCTGCCAGGGACGTCGTATGTCGCCGAGGCGGCGGACGGCACCGTGGCGGCGTACGCACTGCTCACCCGGTGCCATGTGGAGGACGTTCCGGCGGTGGCGCTCGCGCCGGTCGCGGTGGCTCCCGAGCACCAGCGCAAGGGCGCCGGCCAGGCGGTCGTCCGTGCTGTGCTGGATCTGGCCAGGGTGCGCGGAGAGCGGCTCGTCCTGGTCCTCGGGCATCCCGGCTACTACCCGAGGTTCAGCTTCGAACCGGCCTCACGGTACGGAATCAGGCCAACCTTCGAGGTGGCCGACGAGGCCATGATGGTCCTTGTGCTCGACGGCTCCGGGGGCGTGCCGCACGGCACGATCCGCTATCCGGCGGCTTTCGGGGTCTGATGAGTTCTGATGAATTCTGGTGAGTAGGGTCGCCCTCGCCGCGTGCCGACGCGGCGAGGGCGGACATGCCCGGGCTGCCGAAGTACGGACAAGCCGCTTTTGTGCGGCAGACTGGGCAGGCCCCGCAGGGCCGAGGACCGAAGCGAAGGATGGGTATGCCGACCACACCAGCCACCGCGGCGAACAGCTCGTCGAACGGCGTTCCAGAAGCGATCCTGCTCGAACTGGTCGACGAGCACGGCACCACCATCGGCACCGCGGAGAAGCTCTCCGCACATCAGGCGCCCGGACAGCTGCACCGGGCGTTCTCCGTGTTCCTCTTCGACGAGCAGGGGCGGCTGCTGCTCCAGCGTCGCGCGCTGGGCAAGTACCACTCCCCCGGTGTCTGGTCGAACACCTGCTGCGGCCACCCGTACCCCGGCGAGGCCCCGTTCGCGGCCGCCGCCCGGCGTACGTACGAGGAGCTGGGCATCTCGCCCTCACTGCTCGCCGAGGCGGGCACGGTCCGCTACAACCACCCCGACCCGGACTCGGGCCTGGTCGAGCAGGAGTACAACCACCTCTTCGTCGGGCTGGCGCAGACTCCGCTGCGGCCGGATCCGGAGGAGGTCGGCGAGACGACCTTCGTGACGCCGAAGGAGCTGGCCGACCGGCATGCGGAGGCGCCGTTCTCCGCGTGGTTCATGACCGTGCTGGACGCGGCGCGGCCGGCGATCAAGGAGCTCACGGGGCCGTCCGGCGGCTGGTGAGGCAAGCCGGGTCCGCAGTAGGTCCAGGCCCAGTACAAGCGGTCAAGCGGTCAAGCGATCTACAGCGACGCGCTGTCGCCGACCGGTCTCAGCGGCAGCGCGGCCCATATGATCTTGCCGCCACTCGCGGTGTGCTCGACATCGCAGGATCCGCCTGCCTCCAGGGTGATCTCCCGTACGAGCAGCAGACCGCGGCCGCCCGTCTGCCCGTAGTCCTTCTCCAGCGCCTTGGGCCGGTACGGGTGGTTGTCCTCCACGGAGACGCGGATCCACTCCGCGCCGATGGCGACCTCGACGGCAACCTCGGGCGAGAGCAGGGCAGCGTGCCGTACGGCATTGGTGACCAGTTCGGACACGATGAGCAGCAGTCCCTGGACGAGATCGTCCCCGACCGGTACGCCTTGGCGGTTCAGTAGATCGCGTACGGCATGCCTGGCCTGCGGGACCGATATGTCGACGGCAGGAGCGGTGAATCGCCAGACGCCCTCGTACGACAGTGGCCGGGCCGGGACGCTCCCACGGCTCTCCATAGTCCGGCACCCACCCTCGGATCGATTGCCACTGACCATCGAGTAATAAGTGTTGGGAGTCAGTTGGTCCGGACCGAGCTGCTGAGCAGAAGTCAGCGCCAATCGACGGTATTTGACCGGGTGCGTATGACAGCATCAGCTGCGCGACTGTTCCTGATCCCCTTCTGGCCGCTTCGTCGGATCCGTGACCACGCTCACCTAACGATCATAGGTTCGGGTCCGGCGGATAGCATCCGGCTCATGGAGCCGCCCCAGTCGTCCGAGCCGTCCGAGCCGTCCGAGCTGCCCGAGCCGCAGCCGCAGTTGACGCACACCGTCGCGGACGGTGTCGCCACCGTCGTCATCAGCAATCCCGCCAAGCGCAATGCCATGACCGCCGGGATGTGGCGGGCCCTGCCCGAGCTGCTCGGACAGCTGGCGGCGGACCAGGAAGTACGGGCGCTGGTGCTGACAGGCGAGGGCCCGACCTTCTGCGCCGGCGCCGACATCTCCTCCCTGCGCGAGCCCGGCGAGGACCCGCAGGCACTGGCCGTGCGAGCCGAGGAGGCACTCGCCGCGTTCCCGAAGCCGACGCTGGCCGCGGTGCGCGGCTACTGTGTGGGCGGCGGCTGCCAGCTGGCCGCGGCGTGCGATCTGCGGTTCGCGGAAGAGGGCGCTCTGTTCGGGGTGACGCCGGCGAAGCTCGGAATCGTCTACCCCTCCTCGTCCACCCGTCGGCTGGTCTCGCTGGTGGGTCCTGCCGCCGCCAAGTATCTGCTGTTCTCCGCCGAGTTGATCGATACGGAGCGGGCGCTGCGGACCGGTCTGGTGGACGAGGTGCTGCCGGGCGGCCAACTGGGCAAGCGGGTGGCGGAGTTCACCAGAATCATCGCGTCGCGCTCCCAGCTCACCCAGGCCGCGGCGAAGGAGTTCGCGACGGGCCGCACCGACCGTGACACGCACTGGGAGGAGCAGGCGCGCCGCAGCGGCGACCTCACGGAGGGGGTCGCCGCCTTCCTGGAGCGCAGAGTGCCCCGGTTCACCTGGACCGCCTGACCCCGGATGGCCTACCGGAGGATGAAGCGGCTCTTCGTACGGAACTCCTCGACCAGGGCGGCCGGGGCCTTCTGCGGTGATCCGGCGTCGTACGGCGGCTGAGGGTCGTATTCGGTGAGCAGCTGTACGGCCTGCGCGTGCTCGTCGTCCGCGATCCTGCCGACCAGGGTGAGCCCCATGTCGATGCCGGACGAGACGCCCGCGGCCGTGACGTACTTGCCGGCGGTGACGACACGTTCGCCGGTGGGCTCGGCGCCGAACTGGCGCAGGAAGTCAAGGGCCAGCCAGTGCGAGGTGGCCGGGCGACCCTTGAGCAGGCCTGCCGCGGCGAGCAGCAGCGAGCCCGTACAGACCGAGGTCGTCCAGGTCGTCGTGGCGTCGACGGCGCGCAGCCAGCCCAGCAGGATCTCGTTCTCCATCTGGTCGCTCTGGCCGGGGCCGCCGGGGACGACGACGATGTCCGGGCTGCTCACCTCGGCGAAGGTCTTCGCGGCGACGAGCGCGAGGTCGCCGCGGTCGTTGGTGACCGGTCCGGTGTGCTCGGCGACGAAGACCACCTCGGCACCGGGGAGGCGGCAGAGCATTTCGTAGGGCCCTACGGCGTCCAGCGCGGTGAAGCGGTCGAAGAGAACAATGGCGATCTGCATGGTGGTCGGTCCCTCTCGGTTCGGGTTCTTCCCGGTTCTGCGGGGTTTCTCCGGGTTTCTACAGGCTTCTGCAGGCTTCTGCGGCTGCTTCGGGCTACTTCGGGCTACTTCGGGGTCAGGGTGCGAAAGCGGCGCCGGTATTCGGCCGGTGCCGTGCCGAGGGTCTTGACGAAGGCGCGGCGCATGGCCTCCGGAGTGCCGTAGCCGCAGCTGCGCGAGATCTCCTCCACGCCGTCGGGGCTGCCCTCCAGGAGCCGGCGCGCCTGTTCCAGACGGACCCGTTCGACGTAGCGGCCCGGTGTCATACCCGTCTCCTCCTGGAAGGCGCGGGCGAAGTGGCGCGGCGAAAGCCGGGCGCGGGCGGCGAGTGCCTCGACCGAGAGGTCCTCTTCCGGATGCTCGGTGATGTGCTGCTGCACGTCACGCAGCGGCTCACGCCGCGCGGTCTGTGCGGCGAGCTGGACACTGAACTGCGCCTGGTTCCCGGGCCGCCTGAGGAAGACGACGAGATGGCGGGCGACGGTCAGCGCGATGTCCCGGCCGAGGTCCTCCTCGACCAGGGCGAGGGCGAGGTCGATGCCGGAGGTGACACCGGCCGAGGTGGCCAGCCTTCCGTCGCGTACGAAGATCGGGTCCGGGTCGACGTCGACGGCCGGGTAGCGGCGGGCGAGGTGGTCGCAGGTGGCCCAGTGCGTGGTGGCCCGGTGGCCGTCGAGCAGACCGGCCTCGGCCAGCAGCAGGGCTCCGGTGCAGACGGACACCAGACGCTCGGCTCGCGGGGCGTGGACGCGCAGCCAGTCGATGAGGCGCGGGTCCGGGGTACGGGTGCCGTTGCCGCCGGGGACCAGCAGCGTATGGGGGTCGGCGGCGTCGGTGAGACTGGTGTCCGGGACGAGCGTGAGGCCGCTGGAGGTACGGATCGGGGCACCGTCCAGGGACGCGGTGCGGATCTCGTACGCGCCGCCCGCCGCCGTGCTCGCGCCCGCGAAGACTTCGACCGGGCCGGTCACATCGAGGCTCTGCAGGTCGTCGAAGAGAACGACGAGTACGGATCGCTGGGTCATGGTGTCCATGCTTCGCCGTGGCGGAGATGGCCGCAATGACGAGTACCCCACCTTTCCTGCCATGAGCACGGACTTCCACTACGTACCGACCAGTCGGTAACATTCTGTCTATGAGCTCTCTGCCCGCGCGTGCCGGCCGCCGCTGCCACAATGCCCTCAACCCGATGCACTCGACGGTCTACTTCTCGCCCGACTTCACGAAGGAGCTCGCTCAGCTCGGCGTCGAGGACGCGAGCGCCGCCTACTTCGCCGGACGCGGCGCCGCGATGGGCGCCGTCGGGCCGGGTGCGGTCGCCGCGGCCTTCTACAACTTCAACCACGAGCTGATCGCCCGGCATCTGCCCGCCGTGTGGGACACCGCATCCCCCGAGGCCGTGCTGGAGGCGCGGCTGCGCGCCGTGGACAGCACGTTGCGGCGGCTGCTCGGTGACGAGGTCGTCGCGTCGAAGGAGCTGGCGGAGGCCGCAGAGCTCGCGCTGCGCGCCGCCGAGGCGGGCACCCGGCACGCCCGGCCGCTGTACGCGGCGCACGCCGATCTTCCCGTGCCCGAGGAGCCGCACCTCGCCTACTGGCATGCCGCGACCCTGCTGCGCGAGCATTATGCAAAGGAAGTCCAGATGTCTCAGTCGTGATCCCCGAGTGACTTGAGGCCCCAGGTGCGGCTGTTAGGTTCCACACCTCCTGGATGTCTCATGATCGCGGTGGTGTGGGATGAACTACTTCTTCGTGTCACGCAGCAAGGTTCGTCGCTTCTACGAGGCGCCGCCCGGGGTGGATCTCGACGCTTTCGCGTACGTGTCGCGAAAGGGGGCGCTGAAGGACGGCACCCCGTTCTTCTTCGACTCGCAGATGCGCCCGGCGGAGCCGCTGGTCTCGTTCTTTCTGGAGATGGCCAAGACGCTGAAGGCGAAGTCGCTGCAGGACTACACGTACGACGCGCTCGACTTGACCGACTTCCTCAAGGACGAACTCGACCCGCCTGTCGATCTGTTGTCGGTGATCGAGGAAGACCTGTTGGCGTACCGGGAAGACTGCACCGAGCACCGTGAGTCGCCGGATGCTCCGGCGACCTGGAAGCGCCGCCGGGCCATGATCAACAACTTCTACGAGTGGGCAGACCACGAGAAGTTGATCGACGAACGCCCCTACTTCCGCCGCCGTAACGGCCGTGACGTGCTGTCCTGGGGCGCCACCACACAGCTCGACGTCCGGCATCTGACCTGGCGGCAGTGGAACTTCCTCAAGCAGGTCGGACTGCGTGGCTACCTGCCCGACGGCCGCGTTGATCGCACGTTCCGCGGGCGCTCGCCCCTGCGCGACAGCGCAGCACCCGAACTGTCCATCACGACGGGCATGCGGCTGCAGGAGTTCAGCTGCTTGTTGGATATCGAGGTCGGGCCACCGCGACGGGATGCTTCCCCGGCAGAGGTCCAGTTGCAGGCGATCGCGAAGTTCGGCCTGCCTCGCTCGGTGATGATCCAGGATCCGACGCTGCGGGAGCTGGACATGTACCGGCGCACCGAGCGCGCGGCGCAGGTCCGAGCTGCGGCGGAGGCTCTGTGGAGACGCCGCGAGGAGCTGTTCATCGTCGATGACATCGACCTGCGGCGGATGAAAGTGCGCGGGATGCTCGATGGCCAGCGCCGCACCTTCCGCGTCGAGAGCATGAGTGCGGACAAGCGCCGCCGCGCGGTCATCGAAGGCGATCACGGGCTGGAGCCGATGGCGATGTTCGTCGGCCGCGGCGGCCGGATGCCGACCCGGCAGCGCTGGGAGCAGATATTCGACGCCGCGCATCTGCGCGCCGTGCGGCTGAGCGAGGAGCACGAGGTCGGCATCGTCATGCCGCGCGAGGTCCGGATCCACGACACCCGGCACACCTTCGCCATCTACATGCTGCGGCTGCTGACCAAGCTGATCCTCCAGGAGGAAGCCGAGGAGTACCTCGCCGGCCGGCACTCCGGCTACCTGACGGACCACATCTCGCGGAACCCTCTGCTGATCCTGCAGGACCTCTTGGGACATCGCCGTCCAGAGTCGACTTTGCGGTACCTGAGGTACATGCGTGACACCAACGTGCTGGTGGCGAAGGCGATCGCCGAGTGGAACGACAAGAACGCCACCTACGCCGACTACGCGGCCTCGATCGCCGAACAGCGGGCCGCCTGATGCCCCGCCGCGGCGAGCGCAAGGCGCGCGTGCGCAACAGCGCCCCGAAGCCGCTGCCCACCCGGGACCTGGACCACGTGGGCATCCGCGTCCTGACCTGGACGCGCCCAGGTGGGACGTCGAGCCACTTCGTGAACCCGGCGAAGTACCGGTGCAGCGCCCTGGCGGCACAGCTCGCCGACGAGTGGATCACCTACACGCGTTCCATGGCCCGGTCCGACGGCGGCGCGAACTTGTCCCAGGCGGTGCGGTCCTTCGCGAAGTTCGTCGACAAGCATCTGCCGACGATCGGGGTAGATCCGGCGGATGCCCGACTGGACGGCCACAAGGTCGACCTGGTCGAAGTAATCCAGCTATGGGAGGAGGACCTGCGCCAGCATCACGGGCTGCGTTCCAACTCCCCGTACGACAAGACCAACTGCCTACTGACGCTGATCGAGCAGCGCGCGCTCAAGGACACGAGCATGCCGGAGGCACTGCGGGTGCGCGCGAAGGCCCCGGCCGCCTATCCGACGTACACGGGCGAGCCGCTGGACGAGTTCTCCAATGCGGAGCGCCTCGACCTGCGCGACGCGGCACGTGACGCCATCCGGTCGCTGGAGGCCCGTCTGGCCCGCGGCCGGAAGCTGCTGGGGCGCGGGGTCGATCCCCGAGATGATGGATGGCACGAACCGGCGAACCTGCTGTGGGCGGCGACGCATCCCTCATTGCTGACCGGGAAGGTCCTCAAGCCGCAGTTCCGACAGAATGTGTTGAGCTGGCCGGAGCCGGTGAAGGCGCTGCTCCCGACCGCGCCGGACGGCACTCTCCTCAAGCGCGGATTCCGCTATCTCGTCGCCGAGTTGGGCCGTCTTCTGTATCCGACCGAAGCGGATCTGCAGGCATTTCCGGTGCTGTTGATGCTGGGCATGAGCGACACGAGCCCGGAGGAGCTCCACTATCTCCAGCTGCCCGACATTGAGTTCACCGACGGCGGTGTGCGGCTGGTCCAGCGCAAATATGCGGGCCCACCGGGCCCGTGCCGACCTGCACCCCGATCCGGAGCAGGAGCCGGAGGAGGAAGCGCCGGAGTTCGCCGGGGACGGTGCCTGGGACGTCCCGGGTCTGCTCCGGCGCCTGCTGGCGGTCACTGAACTGTCCCGGACGGTCTTCCCGGACGCGGACCCGTGGCTGTTCCTCGCGGTGGAACGACGGTACCGGGGCGTTTTGGACGCCGAGCTCGCCGGTTTCAGGGACCGCGAGCGGAGCTTCGGCGGCTGGATCGCCGGGCAGCGCGATGCGGCCGGGAAGCCGCTGAAGATCTCCGAGCCGTATGAGATCCGGCGGCTGCGCAAGACCACGAAGGTCGTCCGCGCGGTCGCGCTCGGCGGCACCGTGAGCGACCTTGCGGGCGATGACCATCACGTGGAGGTCTACCGCATGCACTACGCGCATGGCACGACCGCGCACATCATGGCCGGCCGGTCGATCAACCGGGCGCAGAAGTGGGTCTTCGATCGGATGACCACCCCCGCACGGCCGGTTCTCGTCACCGAGGAGGCCGAGCAGCACCTGGAGGAGGCTGAGGTCGCAGACGATCTCGGCCTGGACACCGCGCAGGCCAAAGCCCTGCGGACGGGAGAGCTGGACATGGGGTTGGTCAACTGCCGTAACCCGTGGGACTCGCCGCACCGCAACGACGCCAAGGTCTGCCACGTCGCTCCCGCCATGTGCATGTTGTGCCGCAACGCTGTCGTGTTCACCTCCCAGATCCCCCGGCTCCTCCTGTTGTCCGATCACATCGAGCGCATGCGGGCCAACCTCACGCCGCGCCACTGGCAGGCCCTCTGGGGCCGGCAAGCAGCGGCCCTGGCGGAGGTTTTCGAGGAGTGCGCTGATGTCATCCCCGCAGCCCGCCGCGAGATCGCCGAGCTCGGCCTGCGCCTGGACCTCCCCCTGGGCATGAGGACGGAGTTCGACCGATGATGGCCCACCCCGCGCCCAAGGCGCTCGCCTCCGCTGCATTCCACGACGAGGAGAATGCCTTCAGCTACGGCGGCTACCAGCTTCTCGACGACATCGTGGTGCCACTGTTCGGAGAGATCCACCGGTGGCCCGCCGACTGCATCGGCCGACCCGCCAGCCGGAAGCCGGGCGAGTGGCGCTTCGTCTTCCCCGTGACCGACCCACTGATCAACCTGCAGCTGCGCGAGTACTGCTTCGCCCTCCTCAACCCCTCCCACCCCGTCCTGCGGCGATCCCTGATCTTCCTGTCCGCCGTCCCGCTGTCCGTGGTCACCATCCGCGCTTCGATGATGGAAATCAGAAAGATCATGGACTGGGGCCGCGGACAAGGACTGCCCGCCGATCTGGGGCTGTGGGACCCGGAGGACTGGCATGACGAGATCGTCCACAAGGCCTCCCAGGTCGAGAGTGTGAAGACCGTCGCCTTCCATGTGACGACCATCCGCCGCCTGCGCCAACTCGCCCCGGTCCTCACCGGAATCAGCGCTTTCGACGACCCCTGGGGCGACGAATCCGCCGCGAGTGTCGCCGCCAAGTTGTACGACGAGGACGCCCCCAGCCGCGACACGCTCGCCACTCCGGCCATCCCGCCCGACACCTGGTGGCCGCTGCTGCGCGGCGCCTGGACCTACATCCACACCTTCGCCCCGGATCTCTTCCGCTGGCGCGACCACTTCGCCCAGCAGCAGGAGTCTCCTGCCGACCAGCCGCGCTCCACCAAGGCCCAGCCGGTGCGCCCTCAGGAAACGGACGCCCTGCTGAAGAAGTGGCTCGGGACGCGAGGCAACGCGGTGCCCGTCCACGAGGTGTCCTACGGCAGCGTCGCCGCCGGCACCCCGATGTGGACCGCGCTCAGCAAGATGGTGACCAACGGAAGAGCCATGAACATCTTCGCCGACAACCAGAGCGGCCGGCCCCGCAGGCGGCGAGACGCCGTTCGGGCCGCGATCGGCGAAGGCCGCGTCGCGACCGTCACGGCGAGCGTGGGCCGCGGCAAGGGAACTGGCGCTCCGCGCTACATCCCACCGGGCACCAGTACGGGCGTCACCCAGAAGCAGCTGGACGAGGACGTACGACGGTGGCTCGCCGACCGCGCACATCCAGGGCAAGGACGGGACGACGGCGCCGTGGCGTACGCAGATCAGTGCCATCGAGCTCGCCTTCGAACTGCACATGCTCCGAGCCGCGATCTACGTCTTCGTCGCGGCCTTGACTCTGATGCGCGACTCGGAGATTCAAGAGATCCAACGCGACGCCGTGCGGACCTACTTCGGCTCCCCGGCCGTCCGCTCCCGCAAGACCAAGCTGGACCCCACGCGCCCGGAACTGTACTGGTGGATCATTGAGCCGGTCGCCGAGGCGCTCGCGGTCCTCGAGCAGCTGTCCTGGCACCCCACCCACCTGTTTGCAGCCCTGCGCCCGCCCGTCGGCAAACAGGTCCACACCGAGCCCGGGATCCTCTCCGAGGCCGAGATCGACTTCTTCATCAACGGCGTCAACGGCATCGCCCACCGGCACGGCCTGGCCAAGATCCCGCCCGTGCACGTCCGCTCGCACATGTTCCGCAAGACCATGTCGCAGCTCGCCGGACGCGAACCGGACTCCGAGATCGCCCTCGGCCTGCAGCTCAAACACGCCGCCCGCCGGGCACTGGCCAACCGCACCACCCAGGCGTATGCGCAAATGGACGCGAGCTGGGCCAAGGAGTTCGACACCGAACTGCAGCAGGCCGCCGCTCGCAAACTCGTGGACCTGCTCCGCGGCCGCCAACGCGGCGAACGCGTCGCCGTCGGTCCCGGCGCCGCCCGCCTCCACGCCGGTCTCGACAAGGTCATCGACACCATCAACAACAATCCGCAGCTGCGGGCGCAGATCGCCGACGCGCGGGCCGAAGAGGCTCTGCTCGCCGACGAGTTCCCCAACCTGCACCTGGGCACCATCAACCACTGCATGTTCGACGCCCCGCAGGCCGAGTGCCAGGACGAACTCCCCGAAGACCAGCGTGGACTGGCACCTCTCCTCGGCGCCTGCCAGCCGGCCCGCTGCCGAAACTCGACCATCACCCGCGCCCACGCCCCGTACTGGGTCGCCGAAGAAGACGACCTGACCGCCCGGTCCAAGGACCCGCGGCTGTCACCGCCGAAGCGAGAGTCGGTGTTCGTCCGACTTTCCGACGTCCAGCGCATCACCCGCGCACTCGATGAGGAAGGCCGCGCCTGATGCCGGTATCCGCAGCGTCCGCCGACAAGCTGAGGGCGGCCATGGCCCGGCTGCTGGCCGGCGAGTCCCTGCACACCGACGGCGCCCTTACCAAGGAGAACCTTGCCCGCGAAGCTCAGGTCAGCCACGCGACCGTGCACCGCGCCGAAGGCATCCTCGCCGAGTGGGACGCGAAGGTCGCCCGCCCCGTCCTGCGTACGCCTGGAGAGGTCCAGCGCGACGAGACGATCGCCGGGCTCCGCAAGCAGCTACGCGAGGCGAAGGAGCAGGCGGCACAGACTCAGAACAAGCTCGAGGCCCTCGCCACGGTGACGGCGAATCTGTACGCCGAGAACCTCACCCTGAAAAAGCGCCTCGGACGCCGACGGGTGACGGCCCTGCCTGTACAAGATCGCGAATAGCCGAGCTCGGCCTCCCCGTAGCCGGTGGCCACTTCCAGCACGAGCACTACGAGAACGAGGCAGCCGTCTGGAAGCACATGGAGCTCACCGCCGACGGCCAGAAGGACCATGCCGAGGCGACCGAGTTCATCCAGCTCACGATGGTCGGAAACCTCACCCAGAAGTTCCGCGACACGTTCCTCGGCGGCGGGGGAACCGACTTCAAGCCCTTCCGCAGTGTCAGTCGCTGACAACTGGGGCCGCCGCCCCACCGCCGCAAACCCGCCGCAGCTCCCGGTCCAGACAGGGTCGCCTGCGGCGGGTTCGGCGCTGTTCCCCGCAGCCCCGGCCGATCCTGGGCGAACGCCTGTCAAACCGAACGGTTCGGTCGCGTATGGTGTTTCCATGCCTCGTTCCACCGCCTCCAGCAAGACCCCGGACGCCACTGCCGTCGGCACGCCCGACACCCGGCAGCGGATCATCGCCGCGGCCAAGGAGGAGTTCGCCCGGTACGGGATCGCCGGCGCGCGCGTGGACCGCCTCGCCAAGCAGGCCCGGACCAGCAAGGAACGGGTCTACGCCTACTTCAGCAGCAAAGAGGCCCTCTACCGGCACGTCGCCGAGCAGGAACTGACCGCGCTCGTCGAGGCCACCCGGCTCGACACCGCCGACCTGCCCGGTTACGCCGGCATCCTCTTCGACCATTTCACGGCCCATCCGGAGCACTACCGCCTGATCACCTGGGGCCGCCTGGAACTGGCCGACTCCGATCCCGACGCCAACCCCCTGCAGGCCACCATCGCCCGCAAGATCGCCCAGCTCCGCGACGCACAGCGCACCGGGCTGCTCGATCCGAGCTGGGATCCGGTCGACGTCCTCGCGCTGATCAATCAGATCGCCACCACCTGGGCGGGCCAGCCGGAGATCGCCGCCGCCGCGGCCGAGTACGCCACGAACACCTCAGCCGACGCACGCCGCGCAGCCCTGGTGACCGCCGTCGAGCGCCTGTTCCCCCGTACGAGCTGAACCCGTCAGTCCAGCGGGAACCGGGCCGGTCGCTTCTTTCGGGGCATCTCGTCGCCATGCGGATCGCGGTCACCAGTGCGGCGTGACTGTCGGAGATGACCAGACGCACTCCGCCCGGGCCGCGGCCCGCGATGATCCGGAGAGGCAAGCGCGCAGACGGGATCCGGCTACTCATCCGGGGCGGGAGGGCCGCAGGAGCCGCGGATGGCGAGGAAGAGGCGCGGCGAAGTGTCACCCGGTGACCATGGGGTGACCGCTGTCCGGCGGGCGATGTGTCGGATCCCAGGGAACGATGGGAGAGCGTCACCGCAGCAATCAGCTGCCGATACACCGCGCGAAGCATCCGAACCGCGCCGGAAGGACATGTCATGACCGCCGCCGCTCCCAAGGCCCCGACCGCACCAGGGGTGCGGTCCTGGTGGGGAATTCCGTACGCCACCGCCGAGCGGTACCGCCGTCCCGTGGTCGCGGACTTCGATCCGGGTCTCCCGTACGACCGCAAGGGCGTCGTCTCCGTCCAGCCCGACAGTGGGGACTGGCTCGAGGCGGACAGCGGGATGGGCGAGGACTGCCTGAACCTGAACGTGTGGGCCCCCGAGCAGCCGGCCGGCAAGGCGCTCCCGGTGGCCGTGTACATCCACGGCGGCGGATTCGAGTACGGCGCGAACACGCAGATCACCTCGAACGCCGCCGGTCTCGCCGCGACGGGACGCGTCGTGGGCGTCTCGGTCAACTACCGGCTCGGCGCCCTTGGCGCGGTCTCGCTCTCGCAGTACGGCGGGAAGCTCGCCGAGGCCAGCAACCTCTTCCTCCAGGACATCATCGCCGCGCTCACCTGGATCCAGCGGAACATCGCCCACTTCGGCGGCGACCCCGACTCCGTCACCGTCTACGGCCACAGCGGCGGCGCCTACTCCTCCCTCGGACTGCTCGGCGCCTCTTCCGCCGACGGCCTGTACCGGCGGCTGGCCGGGTTCTCCGGCGGGCCCGCCCGCTCCATCCCGGCCTGGTGGGCCGAGGAACTCGCACATTTGTTCGTCACCGAACTCGGCGTCGCGGACAACCCGGAGAAGCTGCTGGACCTCGACCCGCTCTCCCTGCGGGACGCCCTGCGCAAGGTCGCCCCGACGGACCTCGGGGAACGGGGCGGGGTGGACAACAAGGCCACCGGCGTCGTCCTGGACATCGGGCAGCCCGGTGCGGTGGTGCACGCCCACCCCATGGACGTCCTGGCCTCGGGCGCGCACCGTGACGTCGACATCCTGCTGAGCATGGCCAGCGACGACATGGGCTGGTGGGTGGCGAACGACCTCGACCGGTTCGACCCGGGCACCGTCGACCGCATCGTCGACGAGGTCGCGGGGTGGCGCATCTCCCGCTCCCGCGCGCAGAAGATCCTCGAAACCTACGACCAGGGCGGTCGTACCCCGGCCGAGGTCCGCGCCGCAGTCATGGCGGACTACCTCTTCGCGATCCCCGCCGCCCGCGGCGCCCTGGCCCACGCCGCCGCCGGCGGCAACGCCCACCTCCTCCTGATCGGCCCCGCCGAGGGCGCACCCGCCGTGCACGGCACCGAGATGTACGCCCTGGTCGGCCAGGAACAGCCGGGCCGCAGCACGGAGCAGGCCGAGCGTGACACCCGTATTCGCGACATCGTGCTCGACTTCGCCACCGGCGAGCACTCCCGTCTGTGGCCCGCGGTCACGGACAAGCCCACCTCGGAAACCGTCGGCAACTCTCCCTTCGAGGCCACCGCCCACTACCAGCAGGTCCTCGACCTGTGGGAAGGCATCGACCGCCCCTGACGGGAACAACACACCAAGAGGGGGCGAACAGAGTGAGGAACTCGGCATGAGCCAACCGACAGCAGCTGCCGGCGCCGCACCGGCGACGATGAGGGCCGTCGTCGTCACCCGGCCCGGCGGCCTGGAGGCATTGGAGATCAAGGACGTGCCGGTGCCCGTCCGTAAGCCCGGCTGGGTGCGGATCAAGGTAACGGCGTTCGGCGTCAACGAGTCCGAGGTCACCACCCGCAAGGGCGAGTCGGACGCGGAGGTCACCTACCCGCGCGTGCCTGGCATCGAGGGCGTCGGCGTGGTCGACGAGGCCGACGAGGACAGCGGGCTGCGGCCGGGGCAGCAGGTGGCCACGATGATGGGCAACATGGGCCGCAGTTACGACGGCGCATACGCCCAGTACGTCACCGTCCCCGCGGCGCAGGTCATACCGTTCGAGACCGGCCTGCCGTGGGAGATCGTCGGTGCGCTGCCGGAGATGTTCCAAACCGCCTACGGATCGCTGACCCGTGGCCTGGACCTCAAGGCCGGGCAGACGCTGCTGATCCGCGGCGGCACCTCCACGGTCGGGCTGAGCGCGGCGGGAATCGCGAAGGACCTCGGAGCGACCGTGCTGTCCACCACCCGCAGCGAGTCGAGGGCCAGGGAACTGCGGGCGGCGGGCGTCGACCATCCCCTCGTCGACAACGGCACCCTCGCCGACCAGGTGCGCGAGCTGCTGCCGGACGGCGTGGACGCCGCGCTGGAACTGGTGGGCTGCTCGGCCCTCGCCGACACCCTCAACGCCGTCCGCCTCCACGGCACGGTCTGCTTCACCGGAGCCCTGGCGGGCCAGTGGACGATCCCCGACTTCAGCCCGTTCATGATCCCGGGCGGCGTGCGCCTGACCTCCTACGACGGTGAGGCCGCCGACCTCCCGGCCGACGTCTTCGCCCACCAGCTGCAGGCCATCGCCGCAGGACGCCTCAACGTCCCGGTCGCGAAGGTCTACCACGGCCTGGAACAGGTCCGCGACGCCCAGGCCGACCTCGAATCCGGCGCCACGCCGGGCAAGCACGTCGTCGTCCTGGACGACTGAGACCTGATCGCGGGACGCGACAAGGCCATCGCACACATTCGTGCGCAGTGGGTGCCTCAGCCCGGCGGTGAGCGTCGGTGGTGCCCGTTGTTGCCGAAGGTGAGAACAGATCGCGGACCGCACAGCAGCAGACATTTTCGGTGCCACGACCATCCGGCCCCCGTTGGACCAGGAGCTCGCGCCCGTCGAGGAGGCGCGGGGCGCTGTCTTTCCGGCCCTGACGGACGAGACCCTGCAGGAGATCCGACGGCAGATCTCTGCGGATTCCCCCGCGTTGGATGCGCAGGCTCTGACGGCGGGCGGCAGGGTGCGGGTGGAGGAGCGCCAGGTACCCGGGCCGGAAGGCGCGCCGGTCTTCCGCTTCCAGGAGGGGAAGATGCGGTCTGGCCGGAGTCGCGGGACTGGGGCATGGTCCCAGGATTGAACGCCAAACCGTTTGGTTTGGCATTTGGGTGGCCAGCGCGTAGTATCAAACAGAACAGTTCGGTTTGACCTCTGCGGGTGAAGCCGGCGAACTACTCAGGGAGTGAACTCATGCAGCACCGCAATCTGGGCTCTCAGGGTCTGCACGTCTCGGCGCTCGGCCTGGGGACCATGGGCATGTCCATGGCCTACGGCGCCTCGAACGACGAGGAGGGCATCGCGACCATCCGCCGCGCCCACGAACTCGGGATCGACTTCTTCGACACCGCCGAGCTGTACGGCGCCGGTACCGGCAGCAACGAGATCCTCCTGGGCGAGGCAGTCAAGGACTTCCGGGACGAGGTGGTCCTTGCCACCAAGTTCGGCTTCGACATGACCGCGCAGCCGCTGGGCTCCGGATTCAACAGCCGTCCGGAAAACATCCGTAAGGTCGCCGAGAACAGCCTGCGCTACCTGCAGAGCGACCACATCGACCTCTTCTACCAGCACATCTCCGACCCCGACATTCCGGTCGAGGAGGTCGCCGGCGCGGTCGGCGAACTGATCACCGAAGGCAAGGTGAAGTACTTCGGCCTGAGCAACGTCGGCCCCCAGTACATCCGCCGCGCCCACGCCGTCACCCCGGTCTCCGTGCTCCAGTACGAGTACTCGCTCTTCGAGCGGGAGGTCGAGGAGGAGATCCTTCCCGTTCTGCGGGAACTCGGCATCGGCCTGGTGCCCTACTCGCCGCTCGGCCGCGGCTTCCTCACCGGCCAGGCCAAGCCCGCCAGCGAGTACGCCGCGGACGACATGCGCAGCTGGGACGAGCGCTGGCAGGGCGACAACTACACCTACAACCTGCACGCCACCGAACAGCTCAAGAATCTGGCCGACACCAAGGGCATCACCACCGCCCAGCTCGCGCTGGCCTGGCTGCTCGCCCAGGGCGAGGACATCGCGCCCATTCCTGGCACCCGCAGCACCAAGCGCATCGAGGAGAACGCCGGCGCCATCGACGTCCAGCTCTCCGCCGCCGACCTGGCCCGCATCACGGAGATCCTTCCCCACGGCTCGGCGGGCAGCCGCCTCCCGGCCGCGGTGCTGTCCAGCTTCACCACAGACTGACCGAGCCGGCACCCGCGCGTGCGAGGCCGGGCCCGTCGGCCAAAGGCGGCACGCGGGGGCTCGGGATCGTCAACCAGGGGGAGGCGGCGGGAGGGGCGTGGTCTCCTCGGCCGCGAAGGCGCCCGGGGTGAGACCGGTGCGGTCGCGGAAGAAGCGGCCGAAGTTCGCGGGGTCGGTGAAGCCGAGGTGGTCGGCCACGGACCGGGCATCCCATCGGGCGCTTCCCAGCAGGCGCCGGGCTTCAAGCAGGCGCCGCTCGTCGATGAGCTCACGCACTCCCTTGCCGGTGGTTTCCCGGGCGGCGCGGCTGAGGGTGCGGACCGAGCAGCCCAGCAGTTCCGCGTACTCCGCGGCCCGGTGCATCTCGCGAAAGTGCAGCTCCAGGGCGTCGAGGAACCGTGCGTACGTGCCGGGAGCGGCGGCGCGGACGGTCCGGGTGATGTCGGGTGAGTTCGCGAGCCGCAGCAGCAGCGATTCGAGCAGGCTGCGCCGCAGCGCGTGATGGGTGTCCAGCGGGCGATGCCCCAGCGCCCGGTGTTCGTCGAGGAGCTGGAGGGCGGTCTGCTGGAGCCAGAGGGTGTCGTCGGGGTGCGGGGTCAGTACGGGCGGGGCGTCGTGCGCGGTGAGCGGGGCAAGGAGACGGGCGATGTCGGGCCGGAGCACGTCCGGCTCGAACAGGATGAACGGGCTGCGGGCCCCGCCCGGCGGGTGCCAGCACTGCGTGTGCCCGGGGCGCACCCACAGCCACTGGCCGGGGGCGACGGTGCGGGTGACGTGGTCGACGTCGTGCAGCAGCTCGCCCTCGGTGACCGCGATGAGGTAGTGGAAGGTGGCCCGGCCCGGGACCGGCGGGTTCCAGGGCCAGTCCGCGTGCTGGGCGAAGAAGTCCTCGACGGTGTTCACCTCCAGGCCGAAGGGGGTGCCGACCGGGGGCTGGAAGCCGTGCAACCGCACGCTGCCCGGTTCGGGCTGTCGTCCACTGACCATCATGTGTCCGCAGCCTACCGGCCGTTTTGCCGGTTTCCGGGTGAGGATGGGAGGAGCCGCCGCGCAGGTGTGCAGAGTCCGTCGGCACCGGGCGCCGCTGCCGGCATCCCTATCCCGCGAGGAGTACGACGCCATGAACGGAAAGACCCTGCACAAGACCGCCGCCGACTGCGCCGAGGAACTCCCCGGAGCGGAGCTCGAGCACCCCTTCGGCGACGACTGGCAGGTCTTCAAGGTCCGCGGCAAGGTCTTCATGCTGATGACCGAGGTCCCTGGCCGTCCCGTCGTGATCCTCAAGTCGGACCCCGGCGAGGCCCGCGCGCTGCAGGGCGAGAACAGCCACATCACCCCCGGCTACCACATGAACAAGAAGCACTGGATCACCCTGGAGGGCGGCGACACCGTCGACAAGGGGCTCGTCCGTGAGCTCGTCACCGAGTCCTACCTGCTCGTCGTCGCCCACCTGCCCAAGGCCGAGCGGCCCGTCGACCCCCATACCTACGGCAGCCGCGCCAAGGCCGCCCGGTGACCGCCGCCGGAGACGGCCTCCAGGACGCGGCACGCAAGGCCGCCCTCGTGCTGCCCGGGACGGACCACGGTTATCCGTTCACCGAGCACCTGGACGTGTACAAGGTCGCGGGCAAGGTGTTCCTGATCGTCACCGACGACCCGGACGAACAGATCATCACGGTCAAGTGCGAGCCCGAGCACGCCCGGGCGCTGGAGCGCGGCTACGCCTCCATCACCCCGGGCCGCTACCTCGACAAACGGCACTGGATCTCCCTCGGACCCGGACGGGGCGTCACCAAGCGGTTGGTCACGAACGCAGTCGAGGATTCCTACGACCTGGCCGTCGCGCGGCTGCCGCAACGCGACCGCCCCCGGCCCCGTACCTGATGCGCACCGCAAGCACGCCCACGAGCCGCTGACCCCACGCCTGTCAGTGCCCCGTGCAAGGCTCGTCACGCCCGCACACCTCCGCCCGCGATCCGAGAGACCGATGGAACCGACCCTGCCGCTCTTCGACGAGGAGCCCGCCCGGCCCCTCGCCGACCGCCTGCGCCCCACCCAGCTGGAAGACGTCGTCGGGCAGGACCACCTGCTGGCCCCGGACGCCCCGCTGGGCCGCATGGTCGCCCAGCAACGCCTCAGCTCCGCCATCCTGTGGGGCCCGCCCGGCGTGGGGAAGACGACCATCGCCCGCCTCCTCGCGGACGGCAGCAACCTGGCCTTCGAACCGGTGTCGGCCACCTTCTCCGGCGTGGCCGACCTGCGCAAGGTCTTCGCCGCCGCCCGCAGCCAGCGCACCATCGGCCAGGGCACCCTGCTGTTCGTCGACGAGATCCACCGCTTCAACCGCGCCCAGCAGGACAGCTTCCTGCCCTACGTCGAGGACGGCACGATCACCCTGATCGGCGCCACCACGGAGAACCCCAGCTTCGAACTCAACGGCGCCCTCCTCTCCCGCACCCAGGTCCTCGTCCTCAAACGCCTCGACGAAGCCGCCCTGTCCACACTCCTCGACCGTGCCGAAGACCTCACCGGCCACCGGCTGCCCCTTCACGGCGACGCCCGCCGCGCCCTGATCGCCATGGCCGACGGCGACGGCCGCTACCTCCTCAACATCGCCGAACAGCTCCAGGCCCTCCCGGACCCCGGCACCCCCCTGGACACCGCCGCGCTCGCCCACCACATCCAGCAGCGCGCCCCGCTCTACGACAAGGCGCAGGAGGGCCACTACAACCTGATCTCCGCGCTCCACAAGTCGATGCGCGGCTCCGACCCGGACGCGGCCCTGTACTGGCTCGCCCGCATGCTCGACGGCGGCGAGGACCCCCTGTTCGTGGCCCGCCGCCTGACCCGTTTCGCGAACGAGGACATCGGCATCGCCGACCCGCACGCCATCCAGCAGGCCCTCGCCGCCTGGGACGTGTACGAGCGACTCGGCTCACCCGAGGGCGAGTTGGCTATCGCCCAGGCCGTCGTCTACCTCACCACCGCCCCCAAGTCCATCGCCGTCTACCGCGGCCTCAACGCCGCACACCGCGCCGCCCGCCGCACCGGCTCCCTCATGCCGCCCGCCCACATCCTCAACGCCCCGACCCGGCTGATGAAGGACATCGGATACGGCAAGGACTACCAGTACGACCCCGACACCACCGACGGCTTCTCCGGCGCCGACTACTTCCCCGAGAACATGGACCGCGAGATCTACTACCGGCCCACCCGCAACGGCCACGAGGCCGAGATCGGCCACCGCCTGGAGCGCTTGGCCCGGCTGCGCGCCCAGCGGCGCCGCACCGAGACCGGACCAGCCAGCGCGGATGCCGCTCTGCCCGGGCCCCCCGATCAGTGGAAGTAGGCACCACCAGGACCCGTGCCATGCGAGCCGCCGTCCTGACCCGGCCCGTCACCGCCGAACAGCTCACCGTCACCGAGGTGCCCGTCCCCCGACTGCGCCCCGGCTGGGTCCGCGTCAGAGTGTTCGGCGTGAACGAGTGCAGGAAGGGGGCCTCCGACTCGGACTTCACCTTCCCCCGCATCCTTGGCATCGAGGGAGCCGACGCCGCCCCTCGCGCCCACGACCCCTCCGCTGAGTCCGCGACGAACTGACCGCCGCCTGGGCCCAGTTCGCCTCCACCGGAGATCCCGGCTGGCCGCCCTACGACCCCGACGCCCACCCCAACGCCCGGCAGTTCGGCGGCGACACGGACATGCTCACCGAGCCGGCAGCAGACGATGCGGCCGTGATCTGGGAAGCATCGCGGCAACGCCCCTGAATGTCCGCACGGAGTGGTGATACGTGCCGACCTGCTATCAGCGGACTCCGCCTCACGTACCGGCGCGACGGTACGCCGATACGGCCTCGTGCCTGTTCGCGCCCGAGCAGTGGACCAGGCAGCGAGACCAGTTCCGCCAGCTGGTCGGCAGGCCTGCCTCGGCCAGGGCCGCGCTGGAGGGGTGCGAGGAAGGCCTTCAGGTGGCGATGGGGACGACCTCGAAGGTCACGAACGGGCTACGGTTCTCGTCCTGCCCTGAGACAGCAACCTGCGAGGTTCGACGTGCACCACTCTTGGCCCTCACGTGGCAGTTGGTGAGACAGGAGAGGGCCTGAGACATGCGAGCTGTTCATAAGGCGCACCGCGGGGACGCCCATCTCGTGGCGCTGCTCTCCGCAGAGCTCGACCCTGTCGAGGCCCTGGTGAGCCACACCGCCACCGGCAAGGGCATGGCGCCGCGCTGGATTCTGGCCACGCGCGGCTGGCGGCGTGCGGACTGGGAGGCGGCCGAGGGACGGCTGCGCGAGCGTGGACTGCTGGACGGCGAGGGCGAGTTGACCGAGGCGGGTACGGCGCTCCGGACCGATCTCGAGGAGCACACGGACCGCCTCGACCGAGCGCCGTACGAGCACCTGGGCGCCGAGGGCGCCGAGCGGCTCACCGAGCTTGCGCGCGGCTTTCTGATGACCGCGGTGGCAGCCGGCGCCTTCCCCGCGAACCTCAGCGGCAAGGGCTGACGTCTACCGGGGCACTCGAAGGCAACCCGGGAGACGACAGCGACCGACTCCGGAGGTATCTCTCGTGTTCCGCGCCATCGCCGACGTACTCCGCTCGATCGGCTCGGCGATCGCCACTGTGGTGACGCTCCCCTTCCGGCTGCCGGCCCGTCCCTTCGGCGGAGCCTCGGGAAGCGGCCGCCGAAGCCGCCACGTCTGAGGCGGCGCGCGACACGAGACCCGGCCACCCGGCACAATGCACTGTCAAGCACAGCCAGCACGAGAAGGCGAGTCGGGGAACCGTGACGACGTCCATCGAAGGCAGGATCGCCGAGGAGCTCGGCGTACGCGAGCGGCAGGTGAAGGCGGCCGTCGAGCTGCTCGACGGCGGGTCGACCGTGCCGTTCATCGCGCGCTACCGCAAGGAAGCGACCGAGATGCTCGACGACGCGCAGCTGCGCACGCTCGAGGAGCGGCTGCGGTATCTGCGGGAGCTCGAGGAGCGGCGGGCCGCGATCCTGGAGTCCGTACGCGAGCAGGGCAAGCTGGACGAGGCGCTCGAGGCGCAGATCCGGAGCGCCGACACCAAGGCGCGTCTTGAGGACATCTACCTGCCGTTCAAGCCGAAGCGGCGGACGAAGGCGCAGATCGCCCGCGAGGCCGGTCTCGAGCCGCTCGCCGAGGGGCTGCTCGGCGACCCGTCGGTGGAGCCGCTCGCGGCCGCGGCGGCCTTCGTGGACGCGGACAAGGGTGTGGCGGACGCCGCCGCGGCGCTGGAGGGCGCACGGGCGATTCTGGCGGAGCGTTTCTCCGAGGACGCCGACCTGATCGGCGAGCTGCGCGAGCGGATGTGGACGCGGGGCCGGCTCACGGCCAAGGTGCGCGACGGCAAGGAGGAGGCGGGCGCCAAGTTCGCCGACTACTTCGACTTCGCGGAGCCGTTCAAGGACCTGCCCTCGCACCGGGTGCTCGCCATGTTCCGTGGCGAGAAGGAGGAGATCCTCGACCTGGTGCTGGAGCCGGAGGAGCCGTCGGAGCACCCAGGGCCTTCGACGTACGAAGGGATGGTCGCCCGGCGTTTCCGCATCGCAGCCCCCGGGGAACAGAGCCGTCCCGGCGACAAGTGGCTCGCGGACACGGTGCGGTGGGCCTGGCGGACACGGATCCTGGTGCATCTGGGCATCGATCTGCGGCTGCGGCTGCGTACGGCCGCCGAGGACGAGGCGGTACGGGTCTTCGCGGCGAACCTGCGGGATCTGCTGCTGGCCGCGCCGGCCGGCACACGGGCGACGCTCGGACTCGACCCCGGTTTCCGTACGGGTGTGAAGGTCGCCGTCGTCGATGCGACGGGCAAGGTCGTCGCGACGGACGTCATCCACCCGCACGTCCCGGCGAACAGGTGGGACGAGTCGCTGGCAAAGCTGGCGCGTCTCGCCAAGGAGCACTCGGTCGATCTGATCGCGATCGGCAACGGCACGGCTTCCCGCGAGACCGACAAACTCGCCGGTGAACTGTGCGCCAAGCAACCGGAGTTGGGCCTCACCAAGGTGATGGTCTCGGAGGCCGGCGCTTCGGTGTACTCCGCTTCCGCGTTCGCCTCGCAGGAACTGCCCGACATGGATGTGTCGCTGCGTGGGGCCGTCTCCATCGCGCGCCGCCTCCAGGACCCGCTGGCGGAGCTGGTGAAGATCGACCCCAAGTCGATCGGTGTCGGCCAGTACCAGCACGACCTGTCCGAGGTGAAGCTCTCCCGTTCGCTGGACGCGGTCGTGGAGGACTGTGTGAACGGCGTCGGCGTCGACGTCAACACCGCGTCCGCACCGCTGCTTTCACGGGTGTCGGGCATCGGCACCGGCCTCGCCGAGAACATCGTCGCGCACCGCGACTCCAACGGTCCCTTCCACTCGCGCAAGGCGCTCAAGGACGTGGCACGGCTCGGCCCGAAGGCCTACGAGCAGTGCGCGGGCTTCCTGCGGATCCGGGGCGGGGACGACCCGCTCGACGCCTCCAGCGTGCACCCGGAGGCGTATCCGGTGGTCCGGCGGATGGTGAAGACCGTCGGCGACGAGGTGGCCTCGCTGATCGGCAACGCACCGGTGCTGCGCTCGCTGAAGCCGGCGGAGTTCGTGGACGAGACGTTCGGTCTGCCGACGGTGACGGACATCCTGCGGGAGCTGGAGAAGCCGGGGCGCGACCCGCGGCCGGCGTTCAAGACGGCCACCTTCAAGGAGGGCGTGGAGAAGCTCGGCGACCTTGCGCCCGGGATGGTTCTGGAGGGCGTGGTGACCAATGTCGCGGCATTCGGCGCCTTCGTGGACGTCGGTGTCCACCAGGACGGTCTGGTCCATGTGTCGGCGATGTCCAAGACCTTCGTCAAGGACCCGCGGGATGTGGTGAAGCCGGGCGACGTGGTGAAGGTGAAGGTCATCGACATCGACATCCCGCGCAAGCGGATCGCGCTGACGCTGCGGCTGGAGGACGAGGCCGCGCCGAAGGCGGGCGGCGGCCCGAAGCAGCGTGAGCGGGGTGAGCGCGGCGGCCGTCCGCCGCAGCAGCGGCGTCAGCAGGGCGGCCAGGGCGGCCAGGGCGGGCAGGGCGGCCAGGGCGGCCGCGGCGGGGACCGTGGCGGCAACCGCCAGGCTCCGGCGCCGGCGAACAGCGCGATGGCGGACGCGCTGCGGCGCGCAGGCCTCGCGGATCCCAAGCGGCGCGGCTGACCACGCACGCGGGGCCCCGCCACCGGACGGTGGCGGGGCCCCGCGTCGTTTTTGCGTTCTCACCCCAGTGAGTGGTCACCGATGCCCGGCCGACGCCGGCGGACTGTGCCGGCCGGACCCCGCTCGAAGGTGGTCAGTGCTCCGTGATCTTTCCTCCGGACACCTCGATACGGCGCGTGGTGTGGACCGCGTCGAGCATCCGGCGGTCGTGCGTGACCAGCAGCAGCGTGCCGGTGTACGAGTCGAGCGCGGACTCCAGCTGTTCGATCGCCGACAGGTCGAGGTGGTTGGTCGGCTCGTCGAGTACAAGGAGATTGACGCCGCGGCCCTGGAGCAGCGCCAGCGCGGCGCGGGTGCGCTCGCCGGGGGAGAGCGTGGTCGCCGGGCGCAGTACGTGGTCCGCCTTCAGTCCGAATTTGGCCAGCAGGGTGCGGATTTCGGCCGGTTCGGTCTCCGGGACGGCCGCGCAGAAGGCGTCGAGCAGTGTCTCGGTGCCGTAGAAGAGGCCGCGGGCCTGGTCGACCTCGCCGACCACGACGCCCGAGCCGAGCGAGGCGTGCCCCGCGTCGAGGCTCAGGCGGCCGAGCAGGGCGGCGAGCAGTGTGGACTTGCCCGCGCCGTTGGCTCCGGTGATGGCGACCCGGTCCGCCCAGTCGATCTGCAGGTCGGCCGGGCCGAAGGTGAAGTCGCCCCGGCGGACCTCCGCGCTGCGCAGGGTCGCGACGACCGATCCCGAGCGCGGGGCCGACGCGATCTCCATACGGAGTTCCCACTCCTTGCGGGGCTCCTCCACCGTGTCGAGGCGTTCGATCATGCGCTGCGTCTGGCGGGCCTTCGCGGCCTGCTTCTCGCTGGCCTCGCTGCGGAACTTGCGGCCGAGCTTGTCGCTGTCGGTGGCCTTGCGGCGGGCGTTCTTGACGCCCTTGTCCATCCAGGACCGCTGCATCTGCGCCCGGCCCTCGAGCGCCGCCTTCTTGTCTGCGTACTCCTCGAAGCCCTCGCGGGCGTGCCGGCGGGCGGTCTCCCGCTCCTCCAGGTACGCCGAGTATCCGCCGCCGTACAGGGTGATCTGCTGCTGTGCGAGATCGAGTTCCAGGACCTTGGTGACGGTGCGGGTGAGGAACTCACGGTCGTGGCTGATGACCACGGTGCCGGCGCGCAGGCCCTGGACGAAGGCCTCCAGGCGCTCGAGACCGTCCAGGTCGAGGTCGTTGGTGGGCTCGTCGAGCAGGAAGACGTCGTAGCGCGACAGAAGAAGCGAGGCGAGGCCGGCGCGGGCCGCCTGGCCGCCGGAGAGACCGGTCATCGGCTGGTCGAGCCCGACGGTCAGACCGAGCGAGTCGGCGACCTCCTCGGCGCGCTCGTCGAGGTCCGCGCCGCCGAGGTCCAGCCAGCGCTCCAGGCTGGTGGAGTACGCGTCGTCGGCGCCGGGCGCGCCGTCGACGAGCGCCTGGGTCGCCTCGTCCATGGCGATCTGGGCGGCGGCGACGCCGGTACGGCGGGCGAGGAAGTCCCGTACGGTCTCCTCCGTCCGCCGCTCGGGCTCCTGCGGCAGATGGCCGACGGTGGCGGTGGGCGGGGAGAGCTTCAGCTCGCCCTGTTCAGGACTGTCGAGTCCGGCGAGCAGGCGGAGCAGGGTCGATTTGCCGGCGCCATTGACACCGACGAGGCCGATCACATCGCCGGGCGCGACGACGAGGTCGAGCCCGGAGAAGAGCGAGCGGTCGCCGTGTCCTGCGGCGAGATCCTTGGCGACGAGGGTTGCTGTCATCAGATGGCTGATCCTAACGGGACGCTTTCACAGGAGGCCCGCCAGCCGGTACAGGGCCAGGGATCCCGCGACCGCGACATTGAGGCTGGCGCCGGTGCCGACCATGGGGATCTCGACGCATTGGTCGAGCAGGTCGAGCGCCTCGGGCGGGATGCCTTTCTGTTCGTGGCCCAGGACCATGACGGTGGGCTGCCGGGCGGCGGGCAGGTCGCCAAGTCGTACGGCTTCGTCCGCGAGCTCCACCCCGATGATCCGCGCGCCCCGCTCACGCTGCCGTGCGAGCCAGCCCAGCGGGTCGCCGGTCCAGTGCACGCAGAGCGGTTTGCGCAGGGTGTTGCCGCGGGCCAGGGCCTCGGGCACCCACGGGAAACGCGGCACGGTGAGACAGGCGCCGACGGCGTCGCAGGTACGGGCGAGGGTGCCGAGGTTGACCCCGTGCAGCGGCCAGAGGGGCGCGGCGTAGAGGTGATCCCAGCAGGACTGGGCGCGGGGACGACGGGTGCGGCGAAGTTCCTCGCGGGTACGGGTGCGGATGGAGGGTCCGCCGTTGCGGCCGCTCATCGGTCGCACGGCTCTGGTTGCCGCCCCCGGCCGGGTCTACGGTCGCCCCGGTCGGCGGACGGAGTCCGGCGCAGCGCCCCGAAGCCCATGAGGCCCCCCAGGGCCGAACGGCGCGAGGGACGCGTCCGGGAAAGGCCGGCGGGTCCGCCGTTGCGGTCGCTCATCGCCTCCGGGTCGCTCGCGGCGAAGGGCCGAGTCCGGGGCCATCCGGGCCGGCGGACGGCGTCCGGCGCGAGGGGCACGTCCGGGAAAGGCCGGCGGGCCCACGGTTCAGTCGATGCATCATGCGTGGCGATTCGCGGCTCGCCCGGGCCATCGTCGGTGTCAGTGCACCATCGGTGCGACCAGCACGCTCCCCGTGGTGCGTGCCACAAGGAAGGATTGCCCCTTCACCGCCCGCGCGTCCACCGGAATTCGGTGCTCCCCCGGCTCCAGCATCCCGTCGAACAGCTCCCGCGCATGCGTGCGGTGGAGCCGGTCGAGGCGGTACGCCACCAGTCGCACCCGGCACGCCGAGGTCACCTCCACGTCCGCCGCGTCGTCCGACACCGTCAGCCGGGTCAGCCGACGGCGCTCCAACGGGCTGCGGTCCAGGGCGTGTTCGATCTGGGCGACCAGCAGCGGAATGATCGGGGCGAGCCCGTCGACGTACGCGACCCGCACCTCCGCACGCTCGAACGCCGCACGCACTTCCGCACGTTCCCGCTCGCCGACCGCGCGCCCGAAAGCGACCGCGCCATAGGTGCGCAGCTCCTCCGCGGGGACGCCCGCCGCATCGCTCGTGATCTCCGCGCCGATGCCGATGGTCCGCAGCGCCGCGGCGAGCTTCGCCAGCACGGCCACCCGCGCGCCGATCAGCAGCACCCGGCGGCGCACAGGCCCGGCGTCCCCGCCGTCCGTCAGCAGCCGTTCCAGCTCGGCCCTGTACTCATCGCCACGGAAGCGGAACGGCCCCATCCCGTGGTAGCCGTTGAGCTCCAGGTCCGCTCCCTCGTCCGTCTGCCAGGCGAAGTCCCGCCACACGATGTCGTCCCCGTCGCGCTCGATGACGGCGGTCACCGCTCCGCATTCGATGCCTTCGCACTCGGGACAGCCGTAGATCACACAGCGCCCGCCCTCCAGCGGCGCCGGGCACTCCAGCAGCAGCATGCGCACATGGGCGGTGAAGATCGCCGGCGGTACGTCGGAGGCCAGCGGCGAGACCGCGTCGAGGTCGGAGAGCTGGAACAGCAACGGCCGCCCGTCGACGATGAAGTCCAGGAAGTCCCGGTGCACTTGGTAGCCACCATCCGCGAGGACTCCGCCGGCCCGCATCGCCGGCGCCAGCCCGAAGGTCGCGTACTCGGCAGACATGTCCTGAGTATCCCCAGTTATGAGGTGATCTGAGCACGGCATCCGGCATTGGGCTACGGTCCCGCCATGAGCGGCGATGTGACGGTGGTGGGCGGCGGGGTCATCGGGCTGACGACGGCCATAGTGCTGGCGGAGAGCGGCCGCCGCGTACGGGTGTGGACGCGGGACGCGGCGGAGGAGACCACATCGGCGGTGGCGGGCGCGCTGTGGTGGCCGTACCGCATTCAGCCGGAGAGGCTGGTCGGCGACTGGTCGATCGTCTCGCTGCGGGTGTACGAGAAGCTGGCAGCCCGCCCGGAGGAGACCGGCGTGCGCCTGGTCGCGGGCGTCCAGGCCGGTGAGCGGCTGACAAGGCTGGGGCCGTGGGCCGCGCAGGTGGAGGGGTTGCGCGAGGCGCGAGCGCGGGAGCTGCCGCCGGGGTACGACTGCGGGCTGTGGGCACGGATCCCGCTGATCGACATGCCGGTTCATCTGGCCTGGCTGCGACGGCGGTTCCAGGCGGCGGGCGGCACGCTGGAGACCCGTACGGTCGGCGGTCTCGCCGAGGCGGCCGAGGAGGCGCGGGTCGTGGTCAACTGCACGGGGATCGAGGCAAGGCGGCTGGTGCCTGACGATCAAGTGCACGCGGTGCGGGGGCAGTTGGTGCTGGTGGAAAACCCGGGGATCGAGGAGTGGTGCACCGCGGTCGACCATGCCTCGGACAGGACGACGTACTTCTTTCCGCAGCCGGGGCGGCTGATCCTCGGCGGCACGGCCGACGAGGACGACTGGCGGCTCGAACCCGATCCCGCGACGGCCGAGGAGATCGTCGCGCGCTGTGCGCTGATCCGTCCGGAGATCGCGGATGCGCGGATCCTCGGACACCGGGTGGGCCTGCGCCCGGCACGGACCGAGGGCGTACGGATCGAGGCCGGACCCCTGCCCGGCGGTGGCCTGCTGGTGCACAACTACGGGCACGGGGGCGCGGGTGTCACGGTCGCCTGGGGCTGCGCGGAGGCGGCGGCCCGGCTGGTGCCGTAGGCGCGCGGGCTCCGGTGGCGTACGGCGCCGCAGACGAACGCACATGCGGCACCGCCCGCCCCGACAGGAGCGGGCGGTGCCGCACGGCCGGGAACTACGCGTTGCGGTCGGCGTCCTCGCACTGCTGGGCCTTGGCCCGCAGCGCGTTCGCCTTGGCGTTCAGCCGCCTGTACTCCTCGATCTTGCGCGCGGCGCGCGCCCGCTGCGCCGCCTGCTCGGTCTTCGCGGCCTCCTGGCGGAGCTCCTCCGGGTTGCAGGTGATGACACCCCTCGCGGACACGGCCGACACGGCGGACTCCGTGCCGGTGCCGGCAGCCTGCGCGGGCGCGGCGGCGAACAGCAGTCCACCGGCCATCGCCGTGGTCACTGCGAGCATGGTTGTACGACGCATCTCAATCTCCAAGTACAAAGTCGTGCGCCCCCGTTGGGCGTGTTGTCAATACTCGCCGGTAACTTTAGCCGACGTGATCACGCGGTCCCGTACCGGCCGCTTCAACACGCGATGACCGCCTCCCCCGAGGCGAGGTGGTAGGTCGCACGGGCATCGAGCAGCAGCGGGATCAGCTCGCGCTGGGACTGCCGCAGCGGCACGAAGGCCCCTTCACCGACCGGCCGCACCATGACACCGTGCAGGGCCAACTCGTCCTTGACGTCCGCATACTGCGCCGCGTCCAAACGGTAGCCGCAGGGTGGATCGGCGAGGATCTGCTCCGGCTTCGCCGGGTCGTTGTCGGCGCCACCGAGATAGACCGGGCCGCGGTCCTTGAACCCCGCCAGCCGGGCACCGGTGGTCGCGGTCTCGATCCGGGTACGCCGTTCGTCGGCGAACGAGAACAGCCCGCCCAGAGCGTCGAGTTGGCTGGCCACCCGGCGCCGGTTGTTCAGCGACGTGTCGGCCTTCTCCACATCGGTCACGGGATCGACGCGGCTCTCAATGAGGAGACCCACCGCGTTCTTGACGCCGGCGGCATTGCGCAGGATGCGCTCCTGACCGTCTCCGGCGGTCTGCTTGATGGGATCGCCGGTGACCGGGTCGGTCCAGATGCCGTAGGTGCCGGTACTGAAGCCGCCTTCGTGCGCGGCCGGGCGGACATACCGGTCGGAGAGTATCTGCGACTCCTGGTGGACCTTGGCGTCGGTGTTGAGATTGCGCGGCCAGAGGTCGAAGAGATCCTTGTCGTAGTACGGCGGGGTGGCGCCGTACTCGTGCAAGTCATAGATGACGTCCGGGCGTTGGTCACGGACAACAGCCGCCATCGCCCGCCCCTCGGCGGTCTGGAGCGCGATGTGGTCGCGGTTGATGTCGACGCCGTCGGAGTTGCCGCGGGTGTCCGCGGCCCGCCCGTCCGGGTTGGCCGTGGGGACGACGAGAATCCGTGTCCGGGACAGCAGGCGCCGGGTCTCGCTGTCCCTCGCATACGCCAGATCACGTATCCGGCTCAGACAGGCGTCGCGGCCCGAGGGCTCGTCGCCGTGCTGACTGCAGATCAGCAGCACCGCGTTCGAGGTGTGCTGCGCGCCGATGCGTACGAGCTGCAGCGGACGGCCCTGCTTCGTCGTCCCGATCCGGCCGACCGACACCCGGTCGCTGCCCCGGTCGACGGCGGCGAGGAACTCCTGCTCCTCGGGCTGACTGGTCCAGCGCGCGCCGTTGCTGGTCTCGAAGCCGGTACGGGGCAGGGCGTGCGCCGCCTCGGCCGGCGCCGTCACCAGCGGCACTGCCAGCGCCGCGGCCGTGACGGCGAAGGCGAGCGTGCGTATACGGAACTTCATCGGCTGCCGCCTCCCGGAATCGGGCGGATGGCTCGCGGCTCGGCCACACCGCTGAGCCGGGACGGGCTCGGGGCAACCGCTGCGGCGGACCCGGCGGTGGCACGCACAAAGGCGGCCGCACCGCCGACGATCGGCAACCGCGCCGACGTCCGGGCCAGATCGAGGCTGAGTGTCGGCGTGGTGGCGGGCGGGTCGATGAGGTCCTTGTCCGTGCCTCCGACGATCAGGGCGAGCCGGTGGCCTGCCGGGACGACATGGTCACTGGCGTGCAGATCGAGGGTGATCGTGTACGCCCTGCCGGGGGTCAGCGGGCGGCCCTTGGCGTCGGAGGCGTAGTTGCCCAGATCGGCCCAGCCGCGGCTGAAGACCGTGTAGTCGACGGCAGCCGTGCGCGCTTGCGTCGCCTTGAAGCAGGGGCTGTCGCCCGGGGTGCTCGCGCCCCAGCAGGTGCGTTCGGTGAGGGTGGTGATGCCTTCACCGGCGGTGGCGTAGTCACGGATGGTGCCGGGGCCGAGATCCACGAGCACGGCGGAGAGATGGGCGCTGGAGGTCGACGGCGTCGCGGTGATCGTCACCTTGGAGGAGCCGGACAGCCGTAGATCACGGCCGAGCGGTTTGGTGATGAATCCGGCCTTGGCGGAGGTGGACCGGTCGATCTGGGTGGCCCAGTCGGTCTCGTCCAGCTTCGGGTCGTCGTTGAAGGTCTCGACCGAGCCGGGGCGCGCGGGCTTCAGACCGAGAGTGCCGACGCCGGCGGCCGTGCCGTTGCCCGGGCGGAGGCTGGTGGTGTGGGTGGCGCGTGGCGGCCAGACGCGGTCGGTGGACCACTGGTCGGGGGCGCGCTCGATGTCGGCCATCGGCTCATGGTCGATACCGTTGTCGTAGCCGAGGAGGTAGTGGTCGAACCAGCGGTGCAGGGTCGCGACCCACTCGGCGCGCCGGAAGTCGAACGGGTCGACATGCCCGGTCTGCGAGAGCCAGACCTTGCGCTCCACGCCTTCGTCGGCGAGCGCGTCCCACCACTGACCGAAGTGCTTGGTACGGACGTTGAGGTCCTGCATACCGTGAACGGCGAAGACGCTCGCCGTGACATTGTCCGCGTTGCGCACATAGTCGCGCTCGCTCCACAGCCGGGTCAGGTCACCGGTCCGCGGAGCCTCGTCCACCAGGCGCTTCTGGACGGCCTGGCAGCGGGCTCGGGCCTCCGGGCTCTCGACATAGTCGGAGAGCCACTCGGGGCCCGAGTCGTAGAGCGGGGCGCCCTTGGCGAAGTAGTAGTCGTACCAGGAGGAGATGGCGGAGATCGGGACGATCGTCTTGAGCCCCTCGACCCCGGTGGCGGCAACGCCGTTGGCGATCGTGCCGTCGTAACTCTTGCCGATCATGCCGGTGCTGCCGTTGGTCCAGCCGGCGCGGGCGGGCTCGCCGCCGGTGCGGGTGGTGTACCCCCGGGCGCGGCCGTTCAGCCAGTCCACAACAGCCTTGGCGGACTGGATGTCGGAGCGGCCGCCGACGTCGACACAGCCGTCGGAGCGGTTGGTTCCGGCCAGATCGACCGCGACGAAGGCATAGCCGCGCGGAACGAAGAAATTGTCGTAGAAGAGCGGGAACTGGACGACATTGCCGTTCGCGTCGTACGTCTTCTTCTGGCTCTCGTTGCCGCGACCGCAGCAGGAGTAGTACGGACTGGCATCCATGATCACGGGAATCTTCCGGCCCTGCTGGGCGGGTTCGCGCGGCCGGACGATGTCGACGGCGACGCGGTCGGTCTTCCCGTCGCCGTCGCCGTCGAGCCGGGTGTCCACCCATACGGATTCACGGATCGCGTGCTCGTAGGAGTAGACGGGCCTGCTCTCCCGTACCGGCGCGCTCTGCGCCCCGGTCGGCGAGAGGGTCATGGTCATCAGGGCGGCCGAGGCCGCCACCACCAGCGATCTGTACGTCAAGCGGGTGACCCGCGCACGAATCGGCATGGGCGGAAGGTACTCCGGCCAACTCCCCTGCAACAGGGGGCAATCTGGGCATCAAAGTGACCGAAGGGACACCCGGGATCATGTCGGCCGAATGGCGATCACGTGAAAGGCCGAGCGGCGTCCTGACTGCGGGCGCCGGGTCTGAATAGGCTTCAAGAGATCATCAGTCCCCACGACTTGGAGCATCCGTGCACCGCAGACTTATCGTCCCGAGCGCGCTCGCGGCCTCTCTGCTGCTGGCGATCCCGGCATCGGCCGCCGACAGCTCTCCGGGCGCCCCGGGCATCGGCGACCCTTACTACCCGGCCAGCGGAAACGGCGGATACGACGTATCCCACTACGACCTGAGGCTCACTTACGAGCCCAGTACGGATCTGCTGACGGGTACGGCAACGATCCTCGCCACCGCCAAGCAGAACCTGAACCGCTTCAACCTCGACTTCGGACTGAAGGTCAGCGAGGTGCGGGTCAACAACAAGATCGCGAAGTTCGCCAAGGAGGGCGACCAGGAGCTGGTTGTCACTCCGGCCACGCCGCTGGAGAAGGGCACCTCCGTCTCGGTGGTCGTCCGGTACGCGGGCAAGCCCTCCGAACTGAGCATCGGCGGCTACACAGCCTGGCACCGCACTCCGGACGGCGGCGTCGCCGCCCAGGAGCCGGACTCGGCCGTGTGGTGGTTCCCGAGCAACGACCACCCGCTGGACAAGGCGACGTACGACATCTCGGTGTCGGTGCCGGACGGCACCCAGGCGATCAGCAACGGCGTGCTGCAGTCGCAGAGTTCGAAGCTGGGCCGGACGCGCTACAACTGGCGCTCCAACAAGCCGCAGGCGTCGTATCTCGCCACGCTCGCCATCGGAAAGTTCGACATCACCACCGACAAGACCGCCGACGGGCTGCCGATCCTCAACGCGTACAGCAAGGATCTCGGCGACAATGCCGGGGCGGCGCGGGCGAGCGTCGAGCGGACCGGCGAGGTGGCCGAGTGGCTCACCGGGGTCTTCGGCCCGTACCCCTTCAACGCACTCGGGGGCTACGTCCCCAATGTCACCAGCAGTTTTGCGCTCGAGACGCAGACCCGGCCGTTCTACAGCCCGCGGCAGTTCGCGAACGGCGCGAATGTCTCCGTGGTCGTCCATGAGCTGGCCCACCAGTGGTACGGCGACAGCGTCTCCGTCGACGGCTGGAAGGACATCTGGGTCAACGAAGGCTTCGCCCGCTACAGCCAGTGGCTGTGGTCGGAGAAGGAGGGCGAGGGCACCGCGCAGGAGCTCGCGGACTACGTCTACGCCCAGCACCCGGCCGACGATGCGTTCTGGACGGTCAAGCCGGGCGACCCGGGTCCGGACAAGCAGTTCGACATCGCCATCTACGACCGGGGCGCGCTGGCGCTGCAGGCACTGCGCAACAAGGTCGGCGACAAGGACTTCTTCGCCATCCTCAAGGGCTGGCCGAAGGAGCACGCCTACGGCAACGCAAAGGTCGGCGACTTTGTGAAGTACGCCGAGAAGGTCTCGGGCAAGCCACTGGCCGGGCTCTTCGACAGCTGGCTCTACCAGCCGTCGAAGCCGGGCGCTCCTGCGGCGGCCGGAGCGCGGAGCGCTCGGGCGGACGTCAAGCACGTCCAGCCGAAGTCCTGGAAGACGATCGCAGCGACGAACACCGTCCACGACCACTGAGACGTGGCATGAGCGCCGCCGTCCCGCGAGAGGGACGGCGGCGCTCTGCCGTGCCACCTTCTCGCTGCCCTCTCCTTTCCCTTCCGCGGACTGGAGGGGAGCGCTCTCAGAAGATCATCGGGACCCGGATATCCTGTTACCCGGCAGCGTTCTCCCCCGCTGTCGCCTGAAGCAGCTGACTGAAGCAGACGAGGAGCGCCCGCCTTGCCCGAGCAGACCACTGGGTCCCGCCCCACTCTGGAAGCCGTCGCCGCCCGCGCCGGCGTCTCCCGGGCCACGGCCTCCCGTGTCGTCAACGGCGGCGCCGGTGTCCGGCCGCCGCTGGTCGACAAGGTCCGCCAGGCGGTCGAGGAGCTCGGATACGTACCGAACCACGCGGCGCGCACCCTGGTCACCCGGCGCAACGGCGCAGTCGCCGTGATCATCGCCGAGCCCGAGTTCAGGATCTTCTCGGACCCCTTCTTCGAGCAGCAGGTGCGTGGCATCAGCCGCGAGCTGACGGCCTACGACTCCCAGCTGGTGCTGCTGTGGGTGGAGGGGCCCGGTGACTACGACCGGATCGCCCGCTATCTCGGCGGCGGTCATGTCGACGGCGCGCTGGCCTTCTCGCTGCACAACGACGACGAACTGCCGTCGATCATCCGCCGGGTCAAGGTACCGACCGTCTTCGGCGGCCGCCCCGGCTGGCCCGGTGCCGCCTCCGAGCTCGCCGTCCCGTATGTCGACTGCGACAACCGCGGCGGCGCCCGGGAGGCCGTACGGCATCTGGTCTCTCTCGGCCGCGAGCACATCGCGCACATCGCGGGCCCGCGCGACCAGACCTCCGCGCTGGACCGGATCGACGGCTACCGCGATGTCCTGCTGGACGCCGACCCGGAGCTGGTCTGCCAGGGCGACTTCACCGCGGACAGCGGCGCACGCGCGATGGCTGAGCTGCTGGAGCGCCGCCCCGGTCTGGACGCCGTCTTCGCCGCCAACGATCTGATGGCCTCGGGGGCGCTGCGGACACTGCGCGAGCAGGGTCGTCGGGTGCCCGAGGATGTCGCGCTGGTCGGCTTCGACGACATGCCCTCGGTCGTCGAGTCGACCGATCCGCCACTGACAACGATCCGGCAGGACATAGAGGGAATGGGCCGGTTGATGGTCCGACTGCTGATGCGCGTACTGAATGAGGACGAGCCGGGGGCCGGGGCCCCCGCATCGGTGATCACTCCGACCACGCTGGTGCGGCGGGCCTCGGCCTGAGTCGCCGGGGACCCGTCGCACACCGCATGGTTGCTTCAGTCGTCAGGTGAAGGGGATCACCAGCACCGAACGGTCGGTGCCGGTCTGGAGCGTGGCGGTTCCGTTGCCGATCGCGTTCCACACCTCGAGGCGTACGGTGCCGCCCTTGAGGTCGCCGAGGGTTCCGGTCGCCGACTTCAGGCCGCGTGACTGGGCGTACTCCTCCCAGCCCGTGACCGGGTCGGTCGCGAAGTACTGGTAGGTCTCGGTCCGGTCGAAGGTGCCGTCGCCCGTGAGGTCGTAGCTGATCCTCGCCTGCTGGCCGAGTCCGACCGTCGTGCCCGCGTCCAGCTGGAGGCGGAACGCCGTGGCCGCGCCGGGAGCGAGCGTGCCATTGACCTTCTTGATCTCATAGACGAGCGGCTGGTGCGGGGTGCCGTCGTAGTTGGCGCCGGCCGCCGAGGAGATGGTGTCGGCACCCGCCGTGCCACCCGCCGCGGTGGTCAGTACCCCGCCGGTGCGGAGCTGGAAGGTGTTGCCCGTGGGCGGTTCCGGGTCGGGACCGGGGTCCGGGTCGCCTCCCCCGGTGCCCGTGCCGGTCGCCGTCGAGCGCGCCGGGACGGTGAGCTTCGCGCCGTCGGAGAAGGTCACCGTGCGGGCCGTGGCACCGTAGTTGTGCGCGGCGTAGGTCCGTACCGTGCCCTTGGTGAAGACCGCGGAGCTCGGGATGTCGCCCGTGACCGTCGCGTCGGGGGCGCCGAGCGCGTCGAGTGTGCTGATCCAGTGGTAGGTATGCGCCTTGGACTCGCCCTGCTCCGGGGTGTAGCCCGCGTTGCCCGCGTCCCACTTGGACTTCGCCGATGCCGGGTCGGCCAGCGCCTGGAACTCCCAGAGGATGTCGCGCCATTCGACGGCCGGGCCGCCGTTCTCCCGTTCCATCTCGGCGATATTGCGGCGGATCGCGGCCTTCTGGCTGCCCAGATGCAGTGAACCGCCCGTCAGCGGAAGGGCGTTGATGCCGTGGATTTCCTCGGGGTTGGCGGTCCACCAGGTGGCGTACGCCGCGCCGCTGCCCCACACCATGCCGACCGTGTCATGCCCGAAGGAGGACGGGAAAACCTGCTGGTCGGCGTCGAACCAGTACTGCGCGATCGCCTCGGACTCGGTGGTGAGCAGATAGGTGCCGAGGTCGCGCAGCGCGGTGTCGCCGGTGGCCGAGCCCCACAGCACGAGGCCCGCGCTGAGGTTGATGGACTCCGAGGACGACTCCTGGTTGTTGCCGGCCGCGAAGCCCTGGTGTCCGGAGGCCCAGCTGTGGCCCGCGTACACGTCGAAGCCCCGCAGGAACGGGAAGGCGGTGTCGGTGCGGCTGGGGTTTGCCGCGTCCCGCACCAGGGTCTTCACCATGCCGCCCCATGCCGAGTCGGCAGCCCAGGCCTGGTCGTACTGGGCGACGATCGCGGCCGCGTACACGTAATAGCTGTAGTGGAAGTGGTGGTCGTTGAGCTCGGTGTCGCTGCCGTACGAGGCCGGGTAGCCGGTGAGGGTCTTCCAGTCCTTGTCGTACGAGAACTCGTTCGCGCCGCCTGCCGTGAACCAGTCCTGGAGCCGGCCCTTCATCAGGGCCAGCAGTTTGTCCCTGGTCGCGGTCTCACCGATCTGGTCGGCAACGGGCACGAGCTGGGCGAGCTGTCCGAGCACCTTGCCGGTCCAGTAGGTGTCCGTGTAGCCCTTGAACGGGTCGGGGTCGTTCGCCACCGCGTCGAGGTAGCCCCTGAGCCGGGCCGTGTCGACAGCGTTCGTCTTCGGCAGTGCGGGCAGCACCGCGGACGCTTTCTGGCTGGTGGTGAAGGAGGTCGCCTCACGGACCTTCATGGTGCCGCGCGGCGATACATAGGTGTACGGAGTGAGCGCGTCCGTGGTGTTCAGCCACTGATGGCGGTAAAGGGCCTGGAGCGTGCCGCGCTCGGTGCCCTCCTTGGCCTCGGTGGTCAGGGTGTAGGTGGCGTTCACGGTGCCACCGGTGTAACTCCAGCTCGCCTTGGAGCCGGTGACGAAGCTGTACGCGTACTTCTTGTACGTGGCCAGTGCGTCGGTGGAGGGCAGTACGGCGAGCGAGAAGTAGTCCTTGGTGCCGAGTCCCGCGGTCACGGTGGAGCCGGAGACCGTCCAGTCGCTGCCGCTCGGCGCGAACAGGGCGTAGTGATGCCCTGCGACGGTGATGCCGAGGACATTGCCCTGGTCGGCGAAGACGGTGGGCGCGGCGGCGGTGGTGATCTGGGCGTTGCCGCCGGAGCCCTTGGCGTATACGAAGGGCAGGCCGTGGCCGATGGTGGTGCGCAGCGTGCGGACGCCGTCGGACCAGTAGGGGGTCACGGTCCAGTCGGACCAGTCGTCGGCCTTGGTGTCCGGTGAGTTGAGCCCGGTGATGCCGAGGGTCAGGTCCCGCTTGTGGGCGTACTCGTACTGGCGGCCCTCGCCGACGATCGCCGGGGTCGTCGGGTAGCCGACCTCGAGTCCGCCGGCGGTGGCCTGGTAGGTGAGGGGATGGCCGTACATGGGGGTGGAGTACGGGTTGTCGCCGTACCGCTGGAAGGCGAGCGAGGTCCACCAGTCGTTGGTGGGGACCGGCTTGTCCTTGGCTGCGGGGGTGACCTTGGGCGTGACCGGCGCGCCGGTGTTGGTGGTCGGGCCCGACGTACCGGCGGGGCGGGTGTCGGAGTAACTGCCGGAGCCGACGGGGACGGTGGCGGCCGCCGCCGGGGTGGCGGCCGGGCCCAGACCGAAAGCGGCCAGGGCTGAGACCAGTACCAGCGCGGCAGCTGGTCTGGTGCGGGTGGCTGGCATGGACGGCACCTCGAAGTCATCACGGGAAGGGGCGTCCGAGAGCGCTCTCAGATGGGGAGGAACGTAAAACTCCTGAAACAGAGGTGTCAATACGCGGGACACAGGGAGTAGTTCGCGCCGAGTCCAAGCCGTTATGCCTTCGAGTCTTGACGGGGCGGACGCCTCCGGGGCACGCTCCAGACGCATCTCTGAGAGCGCTCTCAAGCGATCTCGCTCCACCGAAGCCAAGGGAGGCTTCCCATGCCCAACGCCCGAGCCGCCAAGAGAACCGCGGTCCGCCTGGGTGCGGTCGCGCTCGCAGGGGCACTGCTCGCCGCCTGTGGATCCGGATCGTCGGACGGCGCATCCGACAGTGCGGGCGGCAAGGTCACGCTCACCGTGGACCTCTTCGGATCCTTCGGCTACAAGGAGGCCGGGCTCTACGCGGAGTACGAGAAGCTCCACCCGAACGTCAGGATCAAGCAGACCGACACCGAGGACGAGCAGGACTACTGGAAGTCGCTGCAGACGCGGCTCGCCGGCGGTGGCGGCCTCGCGGATGTGCAGGGCATCGAGGTGGGCCGGATCGCCGCGGTCACCCAGCAGCAGTCCGACAAGTTCGAGGACTTGAAGCAGTACGGCGCCGACAAGCTCAAGGACCAGTTCGCCGAGGCCAAGTGGTCGGCGGCGACCGGCAAGGACGGCCAGGTCCTCGGACTGGGCACGGATGTCGGCCCGGAGGCCATGTGCTACCGCTCCGACCTCTTCAAGCAGGCCGGTCTGCCCACCGACCGCGCGGAGCTCGCGAAGAAGTGGTCCACCTGGGACGGCTATCTGGCGCTCGGCAAGGAGTACAAGAAGAAGGCTCCGGCCAAGAGCGCCTGGATGGACAGCGTCGGCAGCCTCTACACGATCATGATCGGCCAGGAGAAGGAGCGGTACTACGACGCCTCCGGGAAGCTGATCTACGAGAACAACCCGGCGGTCAAGGCCGCCTGGGACGCCTCGGCCGAGGCGGCGAAGTCGGGCCTGAGCGCCAAGCTCGACCAGTGGTCACCGCAGTGGAACCAGGCATTCTCCGCCGGCTCGTTCGCCACGATGCCCTGCCCCGCCTGGATGCTCGGCTACATCAAGGGCCAGGCCGGTGACGCCGGCAAGGGCAAGTGGGACATCGCCAAGCTGCCCGCAGGCGCCGGCAACTGGGGCGGTTCGTATCTCTCGATCCCCCGTGCCGCCAAGCACAGGAAGGATGCGTACGAGCTGATCCAGTGGCTCACCGCACCCGAGCAGCAGGCCAAGCTCTTCACCAAGCAGGGCAACTTCCCGTCATCGACCGGCGCCATCGCCAAGGTCGCGGCGGCCAAGGACCCGTACTTCTCGGACGCGCCGATCGGCCAGATCTTCGGCGACGCCGCCAAGGCGGCACCCGTCCAGGTCCTCGGAGTCCATGACAAGAGCGTCGCCGACCAGATCACCAACGCGCTCAGCGAGGTCGAGCGCAAGGGCACCGCGCCCGACAAGGCCTGGTCGACCGCGAAGAAGAACGTGGAGAACGCCACCGGCTGACCCATCGGTGCCGGGGAAGTGCGGGACGCCACCCGAACCTCCCCGGCACCGCTCAACTTCCTCAGGCCGGTCCTGATTCCCGGCCGGACCGGCCTCCGGCTGCTGGTCTTCCGCAACCTCCCGTTCCCACTCCTCGAAGGGCCGCACCGTGACCCTCACCGCCAGCGCGAAGCCGGTCTCCCCCCGGCCCTCGGCCGCGCGCCGCACCTGGCGCACGCTCTCGCCGTACGCCTATATCGCTCCGTTCTTCGCCTTGTTCACCGCCTTCGGGCTCTTCCCGCTGATCTACACGGCCTTCGTCTCGCTCTACCGGGTCGAGCTGCAGACGCCCGGGGAGATGGAGTGGCGTGGCTTCGGCAACTACACCGCGCTCTTCGGCGACGAGATCTTCTGGACCGCACTGGGCAACACGTTCACCATCGGGGTGCTGTCCACCGTCCCGCAGCTGGTGATGGCGCTGGGCCTGGCCCACTTGCTCAACTACCGGCTGCGCGGCCGGACTTTCCTGCGCACGGCGATGCTGCTGCCGTACGCCACCTCCGTCGCCGCCGCGACCCTGGTCTTCGCGCAGCTCTTCGGCCGCGATTTCGGCCTGATCAACTATGTGCTGGGCCTTGTCGGTTTCGATCCGGTGGACTGGCAGGCCGGCACCATCTCCTCGCAGATCGCCGTATCGACCATCGTCATCTGGCGCTGGACCGGCTACAACGCGCTGATCTATCTGGCGGGCATGCAGTCCATCCCGAGCGAGCTGTACGAGGCCGCCGAGATGGACGGGGCCTCGCGCTGGCGGCAGTTCGTCCATGTCACCCTGCCGGGGCTGCGTCCCACGATCCTCTTCACCGTCGTCGTCTCGACGATCGGCGCCACCCAGCTCTTCGGTGAGCCGCTGCTGTTCGAGGGTTCCATCTCCGGCGGTATATCGCACCAGTACCAGACGCTCGGTCTCTATATGTACGAGCAGGGCTGGGGCTTCTTCCATCTGGGCCGGGCCGCCGCCATCGCCTGGGTGATGTTTCTGCTGATCCTGGTGCTGGTCGGGGTCAACGCCCTGATCGCGCACCGCCGTTCCCACAAGGAGGCCGGCCGATGACCGTGCTCGCCGCTCCGCCGACCGAGCCGGCCGCCGAGGGCACACGACCCGGGCCCACGCGCCGGACGAGGAACCGGGCCGGGGGCACGATGCAGGGCGGCAAGCTCGCGTACGCGATCCTGATCGCCGCCGTCCTCGTCTCGGCGTTCCCCTTCTACTGGACGATCGTCGCAGCCAGCCGCTCCAACGCCGATCTGGCGAAGGTGCCGCCGACGCTGCTGCCGGGCTCGAATCTGTTCCACAATTTCCAGGCGGTGATGGAGGAGGCCGATATCGGCAAGGCTCTCCTCAACTCCTTCATCGTCTCCGGCTCGATCACCGTCGGCACTGTGCTCTGCTGCACGCTCGCCGGATTCGCCTTCGCCAAACTGCGCTTCCGCGGCCGCGGCGCGCTGCTGGCGGTCACGGTGGGCACGATGATGATCCCGCCACAGCTCGGTGTGATCCCGCTCTTCATGCTGATCGCCAAGCTGCAGTGGGTGAACCAGCTGCAGGCCGTGATCCTGCCCGGCCTGGTCTCCGCCTTCGGTGTGTTCTTCATGCGGCAGTACCTGGTGCAGTCGCTGCCGGACGAGCTGATCGAGGCGGCCAGGGTAGACGGCGCATCCACCGCCCGGATCTTCTGGTCGATCGTGGTGCCGATCGCCCGGCCCGGTATGGCCGTGCTCGGAATGCTGACCTTCATGGCCGCGTGGAACGACTTCTTCTGGCCGATCGTCGCGCTCTCCTCGCAGGAGCCGACCGTGCAGGTCGCCCTGCGCCAGCTCGGCGGCGGCTATGTCCACGACCAGTCCGTGATCATGGCGGGCACGCTGCTCGGCACTCTCCCGGTGCTGCTCGTCTTCGGTCTGCTCGGCCGGCAGATCGTCGGCGGCATCATGCAGGGCGCCGTCAAGGGCTGACCCCCCTCCCCCGCACCGCTCCATCTCTATTCCTGGGAGTTCCACGTCATGACCGCTGTCGACGCACGCCCCGAGACGACGACGGACCTCCGGTTCCCGGCCGGATTCCGCTGGGGCACCGCCACCGCCGCGTACCAGATCGAGGGCGCCGCGGCGGAGGACGGCCGTACGCCGTCCATCTGGGACACCTTCAGCCGTGCGCCGGGCAAGGTCCGCAACGGCGACACGGGCGACATCGCCGCCGACCACTACCACCGGATGCGCGAGGACGTCGGGCTGATGAAGCAGCTCGGCGTCACCGACTACCGGTTCTCGGTGGCCTGGCCGCGGGTGCAGCCGACCGGGCGCGGTCCCGCCGTACAGAAGGGCCTGGACTTCTACCGTCGGCTCACCGACGAGCTTCTCGAGGCGGGCATCCGGCCGGTGGCCACGCTCTACCACTGGGATCTGCCGCAGGAGCTGGAGGACGCGGGCGGCTGGCCGCAGCGCGAGACCGCCGAGCGTTTCGGCGAGTACGCCGGGATCATGGCGGACGCGGTCGGGGACCGGGTGAGGACCTGGACCACACTGAACGAGCCGTGGTGCGCCGCGTTTCTCGGTTACGGCTCCGGCGTGCACGCCCCGGGGCGCACCAGCGCGAGTGCTTCGCTGCGCGCCGCGCACCATTTCAACCTGGCGCACGGGTGGGCCGCGCAGACGCTGCACGCCGCGCTGCCGTCTACGTCCGAGATCTCGCTGACGCTCAATCTGCACGCGGTGCGGCCGCTCACGGATTCCGAGGGCGACCGGGACGCGGCTCGCCGGATCGACGCCGTCGGGAACCGGATCTTCCTCGATCCGGTGTTCCACGGCCGCCTTCCGGAGGATCTGGTCCATGACACGGCTACGGTGACCGACTGGGCCTTTGTCCAGGACGGCGATCTGGACATCATCTCCACGCCGATCGACTCGCTGGGCATCAACTACTACTCCCCCACGGTCGTCGGGGCGGGGTCGTCGGACTCGCCCTCGCCGTGGGCCGGCGCGGAACAGCACGTCCGCTTTCTGCCCGCGCCCGGTCCGCGTACCGCGATGGACTGGCCGGTCGATGCCGACGGCCTGCACGAGCTGCTGATCCGGCTGCGCGACGAGCTGCCGGGCGTACCGCTGGTGATCACCGAGAACGGTGCCGCGTACGACGACTACGCCGATCCGTCGGGCGCGGTCCATGACCCCGAGCGGGTGGCGTATCTGCGGTCCCACCTCGCGGCGGTGCACCGGGCGATCGAGGACGGCGCGGATGTGCGCGGCTACTTCCTGTGGTCGCTGCTGGACAACTTCGAGTGGGCCTACGGCTACAGCAAGCGGTTCGGCATCGTCCATGTCGACTTCGCGACCCAGCGCCGTACGTTCAAGGACAGCGCCCGCTGGTACGCGGACGTCATCGCACGGGGCGGGCTGACCGGCTGAGCCGGGCGGCCCGTCGCGCCTCGCGCGCGAGCGGGAGGTAACGCAGTCGCTCGGGGAGCACGGGAACCACGGCCCGTACGACCCGGGCGACTCTGCGCAGCCGCCGCTCCTGCTCGTCCGTCCACTCGAGGCCGATCGCCTCGCGTGCGTCGGGCGGCATCAGCCCGATCGTCATGAAGCGGCGGAAGCGGGCGAGCGGCGGCAGCAGCAGCGGCCACACCGTCCTGAGCAGCAGTCTCACCGCGAGCGGCCCGCGGTCGGGCGGTGGCACCGGCTGGTCCGTGGCGATCAGTTCGCGTACGACGACGGTCGCCTCTATCTCGTCTGCGAGCACCTTGCGGTAGTACGGCCAGAACTCCTCGATCGTCTGCGGCATGTCCCGGTCGTGGATGCCGAGGATCCGGCCGACCTGGAGCCACTCCGCGTACAGCTGCCGCTCCTGGACGTCGGTGAGCGGAGGCGCCAGATAGCGCAGCGCGTGCTGGTAGACCGGGAAGCCGGTGGCGTGGACCCAGGAGTAGGAGGCGGGGCTGAGCGCGTGGTAACGACGGCCGTGGGCGTCGGTGCCCCGGATCGTCTTGTGGAGCTCGCGGAGTCTGCGGCCCTCTTCGGCCGCCGCCTCGCCGCCGTACACCCAGAGCTGGAGCGAGTGCAGGGAGCGCTCTCCCCGGCCCCAGGGGTCGGTGCGGAAGACGGAGTGGTCGTCGACGCCCGCGCCGACGGCGGGGTGAGCGACCTGCAGGGTGAGGGCGGCGGGCAGCATGAGCAGGGCCCGGATGTCGCCGGCGTAGGTCCAGAGCACTCCGCCGGGCGGGAGCGGTACGGGTTCTGCTGCGGCCCTGCTCATCTGTGCGCTCCTGGCGGGTCCGAGCCCGGTCTGAATCAGTGTCAGCGCTGTTGACGAGGCCCGTGAACAACTCGGTAGTAATTGTAAACTGCGACCCTCCTGTGCGGGAGGGTGTGAGCCGTGACAGCCGGTTACGCGGATGCGCAGGACGGACCCCACCTGGCATGACGACCTGACGACATGGGTCCGCACTGAGCGCGGCACCGATCGCTGGAGCCGCTCGAGGGAAAGGCGTCAGTCGGCGGTGCGGGCGCCGTCCGCGGAAGCGCCGATCGGCTCGCCGAGGAGCCGTTCGGCCGGCTCCAGCGCCCAGATGTCCGCCTCGGCCCGCAACTGCGCCTCCGTGGCGGTCCGTTCGGCCTCGATGAGCGCGGCCCCGGCGGCGAGTATCTCCTCGCGCTCGTGCAGCCCTGTCGCGCGGGCGGCCACGATCAGGGCCACGCCCTCCTCGTGCGCCCGTCGGCGGGTGCGGGCGGCGTCATGGCGGGCTTCGGCGAGCACGGCCTCGTAGTCGGCGTGTTGGGCCGCGGCGGCGCGCAGCTGCTCGGCCTGCTCGACGGCGCCGTCGATCCTCCATTCGTGCGAAGGACCGTACGAGTTGGAGGAGTTGGTGTGATCGTGGGCCTGTGGAAAGAAAGTGGACACCTGGTCATTACCAGGAGGTAACTCCGGCTGATTGGATGTGCGGCGCCGGTCGTACCCCCCACCAGACCCTGGAGTCCTTGTGCCGCACTCCGTGCTCCGCCGTATCCCTGGCGCAGCCCTGTCCACCGCCCTCGCCGCCGCCGTCCTCACCGGAACGGCTCCGACGGCCTCCGCCGCACCGGCGGAGGCGACGCCGTCCCTCAAAGTGCTGACGTACAACCGGGGGTGGAGACGATCGGGGCTTCATGGAGCGGACAGGGCTGCGGTGGCCGACCTCACCGGGCCGCAACCCTGCCGCCCCACCGTGCGTCAGCCGGCGAACCGGCCAGCACACGGGCTAGCACCGCTCCAGCCGCGGACGGGGACCAGAGCCGACGGGACCTGAATCGTCGGATCTCGGATTACCGCAGCCGGAGCGGCGTTCATGGGGGTGGAGCTGCCGTCAGGAGCTCCGTCGGCGGGTCCGCAACGTCGGAGTCTTCCGACGGGAACACGCGCCAGAACGTCGTAGCGACGGCGCGGTACGACCTGTGTGACGGGTGCTGCCCGACGTGGACGAGCGTCCAGAGCTCCGGCGTCATCCGGTCGCCCTCCGTCGTCTCTGATTGGTCCATGCACGTCGTGCACTCAGCTTGATACAGAGGTTGCGTCGGGGCGCCAGGCTCCGTGTCCTGACGGACCGTCCATAGGACGGAGCGAATGACCGTGCGAACGCTCATCTCGGCTTCCGTCCGTGCGGGTGCCGGCCGATCTCCACGGCGATATCAGAGGCGTGCGACGGGTTATATGCGGGTCCGTCAACTTCCGTCGCCTGACGCCATTGCTTCATCAGCGCTCCGCAAACGTCGCACCCGGCATGAGGCGTCGGAGCAGTTGCAGGTTCCGTTAAGTGGACTGGATTGGTGATCGTCGTCTTCGAAGGCATGCCGTCCGCACCTCGTTTCGTCGTCCTACAGACGACGCTATGTAGGCGCGGGCAGGGTTTCTACGAAGTTCTACAGAATTGCACGGCCGTCAGCCGAGAGAGTCAATCGCGGCAGTGATGAGAGCACGTGCAGGCGCGCCGTATACCGCCAGCTCTGACAGCTCCGCGAAGGCGCCGACGTACTGAGCGACTTCTCCCGGGGCCGTCACACTGACGGCTGCAGTCAGCAGCTCCACATGAACTCTGTCCTCATCGAAGACGTTGAACGTCTCCAGCGTCCACATCTTCCGCGGGGCGCCCGCAGGGATGATCCCGAGCGATACGGCAGGGAACGCCATGGACGCGAGCAGATAGCCCAGTTGGCCCGCCATGGTCTCCGCTACCCCGACCACGTGTCGGAGGACGGACTCTTCGAGTAGGAAGGCGAACCGGTGATCGCCTTCCCTGATCACGCGCGACCGTGCGAGCCGTGCCGCTACCGCCTCCCCGACGTCGTCCGGCGTTCCGTGGAACTCCGTGATGTTCGTCAGGAGCGACGTTGCGTACTCGTCAGTCTGGAGCAGTCCGGGGACGACGCTGGAGCAGTAGACGCGAAACACACGGGTGCGCTCATACAGCGGGACCCGGGACTCCTGGAGCCGGCGCAGGCCGGAGCGCTGCAACCGTCGCCACTGGACGTACATCGACTCAGCCGTCCGGCTCGCGGCAATCAGGTCGGGTGCCTGATCCTCTGCCCCGCAGACGCGGCACCACGTGCGAATGTCGGAGTCCGATGGAGGCGTCTTAGCGTTCTCCAGCCGCGACACCTTCGACGGCTGCCAGTCGGCTTGGGCCGCCAGCTCCCGACCCGTCAGCCCAGCATCGAGCCGGAGATCCCGCAGGCGCGCAGCGAGCGCGCTACGGGCAGCCTGGACGCTGGACGACGGGAACGGGGCCATAGTGTGTATCAGTCAGATCCGGTAGTCCCCGTGCGGTAGCGCACGGCCCCACACTGCATCGAAGGACGCTGCACACTGCTTGACGACGTCCGGGGCCTCTTCCATCTCGTGCCCGATGAACGCGCCGTCGCCAGAGAACAGACCGAACCGGATCAGTCGGTCGTCGAAGATCCACAGATCGTTGCCGGGCAGCATCAAGTCCGACGCCATCCGACGTGGCAGCCAGCGCACTTGCTCGCCAGCCGCGATGTTCTGCGCGGTGCATGCATGCTCGTACCGAATGTAGTCGGTGACTGGCTCCGAGACGATGCGGGCACGCCGTACAACGGCGCCGCGCCCTACCGCTTCAGCCACGACGTCATGGAAGCCGTTCCACCACGTCGACCGGTCGTCCAGGTCATAGCGATGTCCTGCCTTCCATGCCGCGAAGTCCGCGTCTTCGTCCGCAACCCCGTAGACGTCTCGCATCTCCAGGTGCACGGCGGAGCGCTGGCAGTCAGCCAGCAACTCAGCGAAGGGCGGAACCTTCTGCGGCATCGCATGCCTCCCTCAAGACAGCTGCCATACGGACGGGCAGACGGAGGACAGTCTCCGTGTCAGGGATGGGCCCGGTTGCCAGGCACTCAGCCTGCGTCACCTCGTCGGCCTTCCAACCCTGGATCACGAACTCCTGCTTCTCCTCGTCGACCCACACCGTCGGGCAGTTGTCGCCGTTCGTGTTCGGGTCCTTCGCGATGAACCGTAACGTCATGGCTCCTCCATGGTCGCGTTCGTTTCGCAATGTTCTACGACGATCCCGCTCGCAGTTCCGGGGGTCAAGGGCGCGCAGAACGCAAAGAGCCCCTGCCGGATGTCCGACAGGGGCTCTCGTGCTCTTACTCGTACATCACACGCCAACGAGCTGCCGACGGGCCTGAACTGCCTTGCACTCCTTCAAGTCGACCCGACGCGTGTGCGCAGTCAGGCCGTCGTACTTCTTCACCGTGCCGTTGTTGGCCCATCCGCGGACAGTCTCCGTGGCGACGCCCAGGGCGTCCGCAGCGTCGGCGTAAGAGACGAGAACGGGCGGCTCCGGGGCGTCCGCAGGCTCCGGTGCCTCCTCGTCCGCAGGCTCCGTGACAGGCTCCTCAGCGGACGCCTGCGGCTCCTGCGCTGGCAGTGCGGGGACGTCCTCCAGCTCCGTCGGGGGGTCGATGTGAAGCACGTGCGCGGCGACGAGCGGCGGCACTGCCGAGACGATGATGACGACCCATGCGCGGGCGCCCGTCGCTCCGGTTGTCAGCACGTGCTCCGCAATCTGCGCGGCAGTTGCCATCAGGAGCGCAAGCAGCGCGCCCGACGTTGCGTTCTTCGCCCGACGCTTCGCCTCCGCCTCCATGCGCGTCCCGAGCGCCCGACCGGCCTTCAGGCTTCTCCCAGCAGCCAAGCAGCTGGAGGTGTCCGTCAGAGACGCGGCAGACAGTCAGCGCCGTGGCGTCATCGCGGATCGAGCCGTCGAACCCGAGCGTGACGAGGTCACCCGCGGCTATTTCCTCCGGCCGGCGGCACAGCGCCCACGCGTCTGTTTCCATCCACGCGTCAGAGGAGGAGGTACGGCTGTTCAGGAAGTACCGCTTACCGTCCGCGGAGTCGTTACGCAGGTCGTAGAAGTCATCGACGAGCGTGTCTAGGTCCATCCACTCCATAGCGTCGCCGTAGGAGTCGATCAAGGCCGCGCGTAGCTCGTCCTCGTTCTTCAAGTCCTTGCAGACGCCGTATCGGTGGTCGTACATCAGCCTTGCGCGACCGCGCTTCTTACGACCCTCACGGATCGCTTCGGCTTCCTCGTAGGTGCGCTCCGCTACGGAGTCCTGCCCGGGGGCGAACATCGTCGTGGTTTCCAGGTACCACGTCTGCGCGCCCTTCTTCCTCTTGCGGAGGTTTCGGGTCACGGTCGCGTACATGCGCCGGAGCTCCGGCGTGTTGTAGAGGTGAGTCTCGTCGAAGCAGACCCACGTCTCTTTACCGCCGTCCTTCGACGAGCTGGACGCAGTAGACGGCGTGATCTCCCCGCCGTCGGGGAGGATGATTCGAGTAATCCCCACGTCCACGTTGGGGACTTGCGACAGGGGCGACGCCTCGTCGGTCAGGTTGAAGTGGATGGTGTCGAAGACGTTGCCGGTCTGGCCTTCCTCCGTCGCCATGATGCGGAGGTAGGGGACCCTGACCGGACGGCCCATGGGCTCACCGGGCTCGTATATGTACTCGAAGCCCAGCCCCCACGGGTCGCGGTAGACCTCCCCGCCCTCAGCCCAGCCATCGAAGCGGCAGGGGCCGAAAGCCTCGAAGAGGCCGATGCGCGCGCCCAGTCCGGACTTGTCGCAGCCCTTCGCGCGCGAGAAGAACGCACTGTCGTAGAGCATTCGGCCGGCGTTGTCATCGAGCGCGTAGCAGTCGACGACGAAGCCCGTGTATTCGTCTCCGTGGCGCACTAGTTCGCCCTGGACGTCGCCAGGGCCGTGTACGACGAAGTACTCCATCCATGCGACCGACAGCCAGCCCAGAGAGCGGGAGCGGTCATGACCGGGGGCGCGCACGGTTACGTGCGGCATCCGGGCTCCTAGCCAGTCAGGCGCGCTCTGCGCGAGTTGATGTCAGAGACGTTGCCTGCGTGCGGCGGAGTAGCCGGCTTGCTCGTCGGGTCGTCTACCTTGATCTTCAGTCGAGCCCGATCCTCCGGCGTGGCGCCGTATTTCGACGAGCGGAGACGGACCTCAGAGAGGAACTCCCACTTACCCTTCGTCCACGCCGTGTGATGCATCAGGGCCGTGTCAATCAAGAAAGCCCAGTCGGTGCCGATGAAGGCCTGAGCGAGCGGAGATTCCCGCCAGGTCTGCCACCATGCGACCGTCTGCGGGTGCCAGTCCTCGTCACCGGGGAGGACGTCCTCCGGCAGCTCAGGGCCGTGGAGTTCGCCGTCAGAGACGACTACCGTCTCCGGCTCGCTGGCATTGCGCCGGCGGCGCTTGGTTGGGTCCTTCGGTGCGGGACCGTGTCCGGCCATCGAGCCTCCTTCAACCGAATTGAGTGATCACTAGCGAGCCCTCATCACCCGCATGGGCCATGTCAGGCATAGCCCATATGGGCTATGCCCTGTAGTCTGAACTACTCATAGGCCATGCCTAGTTGGGGGCATGGGGGGGATCATGAGGAAGAGAGCGACCTGAAGTGGACACGGCCTCTTCGGCCTGCGAGCTCCCCGTGGGCCGAAGGTAGGAGTCGCCCGTTCGAGAAGCCGTCCGCCCACGCACCCCTCTGGGGACTGCGCGATGGCAGTCGTAAGGTCCCGTTGAGCTAGCGGCCATCTCCCATGAATTCGCAAGCATGCTGTCGACACAGATCAGCCAGCCTGCGGGGATGCATCGGCTTGCGTGAGCACCCTGGATGACGGATGGAAACGGTTGGATGGGTCGCTGCGGCCTTAGGTGGAATCTCCGGTGTCGTTGCGATCACGGCATACGCTCTCGACCAAGTACCCGCACTAAGTCGCAGACTGGTAAATGCGATCAGGTCTGTGCGTGAAGTGCGCGAGGAGCTTCGGTCAGACAGGAAATGACGGTCGTCAGATCCGCGAGTGTCGACGGGGCGTTGCCATGTCGGCGTCCCGTCGGGTCCTTCGGTGCAGGTCCGCGTCCGGCCATCAATCCTCCTTCGTGCTGTGTATCAGGTGCGCGACGAGGTACGACACCTGAGGGGCACTACCGAGCAGCGGCGGCAGCTGAACGCGCCGTCAACCTAGCCAGTCATCAGCTTGGAAACCACTTTCGAGAGATCCAGGAGTGTTGATGAGGCGTGGCCTGTCAGCGCTCCATCCTCCCAGGTTCAACATCTGCAGCTTCATACGTTGCGGGAAGAATAGCCGTTAGGCCAGGCCACTAATTGTAGCCCTTGAATCTGCTCACCAGCCGACGCACACTTGAAGTGTCCGAGCTATCGCCTTCACGGTCTCTCCTGACCGGCCTCCTCGCTAGGCCGCCTTGCCCCCGCAGGGGGGCATCGAGTGATCGAATGGAGGTGACAAAGTGGAGTCAATCCTGCTTGCGTTGGTTATTTTTGCCATAAGTAACGGCATCACGTGGCAAGTTGCGGTGAAGATAAGTCTTCGCCAAAGCAAGTCATACAGCACCCTCAAGAGCGAGGACGGCAAGAAGAAGCGCTGTTCCAAGTGTCGCCGTAAGTGAGTATCGGACCCCGGGGCGCCGGGATATGAGCGGTGGGTCCCGGACCTGGGTCGGGGCTTATTAACCCTGGCTCGGGGCGACAGAAAGCGCCGACACAGCAGCCGAAATGTCCGCCAGAATCGACGGGGCGTTGCCGTGTCGGCGGCCCGTCATTGCGATATACCGGCCCGTCCCGTAGATCTCCACGGCGGTACCGTCAGGGCGTCGGATGCGGCGTCCCTGTCGGACGTCAGCGCGACCCCAGATGTGCAAGCCGTAGGTGGCGCCCGCGTCGCGGAGGACGGCAGCTGCCCACGGAGCCAGACGGCCCGTGAGCGGGTTAAGACAGTGGTCCAGGTCAATACAGACCACGTCGTCGACGTCGGAGAGGACGAAGCCCAGTCCGACGCCGGCCACGGACTCCGTGGCGTTCTTGTACGTGCTCCAGGTCTTCGCGTTCGTCGACGAGGCAGCCATGCCGGTTGTCGTCAACGGGCGCTTGTCCGCGGCTCGTCGGACCCACCTCCAACGCAGGGTGCGTACGTGCGGGCCGTGCGGTACTCACGCGCCTCTGTGCTGCAGCTGTGCCGTCTTCATGGCCGCTCTTGTGGCTGTGATGCCAGGTGCACAGCAGCTGCAGGTTCGTGTCTGTGTGATCGTCTCCGGGGATGACGTGGTCTACGTCGGTGCCCGGTAGGTCGCACCTGCGGCCGTCGCTGTAGCGGGCCGTACAGACGCCTCCGTCACGCCGGATGATGCGGCGCCGGATGCGTGCCCAGTCCTTCGGGAGACGCTGCCGGCGGGTGCTTCCTTCCCACGCCATTCCGCCTCCTCGTCCACGCTCAGTGCCCTACCCTGAATCACTCGTATGGCCAGGGGAGGCCGCGGATAGCGCAGGGTGGAATCATGAAGTCTGTTCGCTGTGCCGCGATTGTCGTTGCGGCTCTTCTTGCTGCGGGGTGCTCCGCAGAGAAGTCGTCGGAGAAGCCTGCTTCGGCTCCCGGCAAGAGCAAGGCTGCCGCGAATCCCGCGCCTAAGCCGTCGCCCTCCGCTCCAGCCGTCCCGTCAATCGCCGTCGGTCAGACGGGCGTGTACGACGACATGGAATCCGACGAGTACGGAGAGAACCGCGCCGTAAAGACGCGCATGCAAGTCATGGTCAAGGAAGCGAAGTACGTGACGCCTGCCGACGTCGACACGACGAACGAGCCGGAACACGGTCAGTACGTCCGCCTCACGCTCACCGTGAAGAACGTCGGCACGAAGGTGGGCACCTTCTCCGGCTACGGAATGATCAAGTGGGAGGACGCAAAAACGGCCGCGCAGGAGGCAACGACGCTGGAGGGCGTCGGAACCGGTCCTGATCTCGACACGACGTACAAGCCGGGACAGTCCGTCACCGGCACGCTCGTCCTGGACGTCGCCAACAAGGGCGGGACGCTCAGCTACTGGGACGAGCTCTTCACCGATAAGCCAGCGTTCACGGTGCCACTTCCGAAGTGATCCTGAAATAGCTCAGCCCCGCACGCGGGAACTCTCCTCCGCGGCGGGGCTGCGTCTGTTGCGGCATCCCTCGCGCTTCCGCGAGGGATGCGTGAAGTCGGGACGGTGCGATTCGAACGCACGACTCCCCGGTCCCAAACCGGGTGCTCTGACCTCTGAACTACGTCCCGTTGCACGAGAGTTGAGCGCACAGTACGATGTAGGTTCCTCTACCCAACGGAGTCGGGTGCTAGTTGTTTCGCCATACGCGCGATAGCAGCCTGGAGGCTGCATATGGGGCCGATGGCCCGTCGCGCACCGCTGGACTTGACCTCACCTAGATGAGGCGTGTCCATATCCAGCGTGCTCGCGAACAACGCAACAGCGGAGGAATCCCGGTGTCGTCCAATTCGGCGAACCAACATGCCTGCAACCACCCTGGCCGTGACCTGACGATCGTCGCCCTGAGCGCGACTCTCGCGGCCCTTTCAGCCGTCATCATCGTCATGAGCGTTCACGGTGCCCCCCTCGATGTCCTGAAGGCTGGCGGTGGCGCCTTCAGCGCCGTCGCTGGCGTGGGCATGGTCGTCCTGCAGTACCTGAAGCGCAGCAACTAGGCAGACCTCGCATGGGCGGCTTCGCTGAGGCCGCCCATGCAGCACTCCCCTTTGAGCGAACGCGGCGTGTATCTGCTGATCAGTCACGCACGGGACGACCACGGCAGATCCAGGAGGAATCGAACCTCCGAGGGCGGTTTTGGAGACCGCTGCTCTCCCACTGAGCTATGGACCTTCGTCCGGACCGTGAGGCCCGGGTGTTGGCCGTCGCGCCACGGTGACAGCACCGAAGCCACGTCCTCTGTGCGCGGCATGTAGCCCCGTTGCCGGCGCCTCGCGGTACAGCAGTCGACAGCGAAGGAATCGAACCTCCGTCTCCGGACCTCGTGCGCCGCCGGATCTAGTCGTCAAGGACCGCTCGGCATTTCTCCGCGAAAGCCTCAATAGCGTCCCTGTGCTGCACTCTCCCAACAATGAGGCCGTTCCTAGTATCCTCTGAGCCTGGGTCTGGATCTCCCAGCCTGAGCATCTGAATCCAGCGCCAAGCGCTTCTAACAAGGTCGGCGCTAGCCTCCGCTATGGTCTCGGGGCCTTCGAGGAAGACCAGGGTGGCGACCTGCTCCACCTTGTGCCCCTCTTGGTAGAACTCTTCGATCGCCGCAGGTGCTTGCGGATCCTGAGTCAAGAAGGCGTGGCTGGCCGCCTTGCCCGCGTGATGAGCACGGCGAGCTTCGAGCAGAAACGAGCTCGGACGCGCTGAAGCAGAAGGCCGCAGCCCAGTATCCGTATCAGACCCCGGTGATGGGGCGGAGCAAGGACGGCTGGGACGCGACCGGCGGTTCGTACTCGGCCACCACCCCGGAGGACGGCGGGGTCGCGGTGCTCAGCAAGTGGCCGGTCGTCCGCAAGGAGCAGTACGTCTACAAGGACGCCTGCGGGGCGGACTGGTGGTCCAACAAGGGCTTCGTCTATGTCGTGTTGAATGTGAACGGCGCGAAGGTGCATGTGGTCGGCACGCACGCTCAGTCGACCGACCCCGGCTGCGGCGCGGGCGAGGCAGCACAGATGCGCAGCCGCCAGTTCAAGGCCATCGACGCCTTCCTCGACGCCAAGAACATACCGGCGTCCGAACAGGTCCTGGTCGCGGGCGACTTCAATGTCGACTCGCGGACGCCGGAGTACGCGACCATGCTCGCCGACGCCGGCCTCGTGGGGGCGGACGCGCGCACCGGGCACCCGTACTCATTCGACACGAAGGAGAACTCGATCGCCTCCGAGCGCTATCCCAACGACCCGCGCGAGGACCTGGACTACGTCCTGCACCGGGCCGGGCACGTAAAGCCGGCAGGCTGGACGAACGAGGTGATCAAGGAGCAGAGCGCGCCCTGGACGGTCTCCAGCTGGGGCACGAAGTACACCTACACCAACCTCTCCGACCACTACCCGGTCATCGCGTCCGGACAGTAGTCGCAAACCCTTCGCAGCTGGTCAGCGGCCGCTTTTCGGCAGTGGCTGCAAGGGATTTGATGCGCCAGGGTGGTGACCATGACGGGTCACGGGCACGTCCATGGTCACCACCCTCACCACACCCACGACCGCATCGACGCCGCCCTCGAACGATCGGCCGAGGGGCTGCGGACGCTGTGGTTCTCCTTCGGTGTGCTTGCCGCCACGACCGCCGTCCAGGCGGTGATCGCGACCGCGTCGGGTTCGGTGGCGCTGCTCGGTGACACGGTCCACAACGCCACCGACGCGCTGACCGCTCTGCCGCTCGCCCTCGCCTTCATCCTCGGCCGGCGGGCGGCCACCCGCCGCTACACCTACGGCTTCGGCCGGGCGGAGGACCTGGCGGGCGTCTTCGTGGTGCTGGTGATCGCCGCGTCGGCGGTCTTCGCCGGGTACGAGGCGCTGCGGCGGCTGTTCGAGCCGCAGGATGTCAGCCATCTGGCCGCAGTGGCCGCGGCCGGTCTGGTGGGTTTCACCGGCAACGAGTGGGTGGCAAGGGCCCGGATCCGTACGGGCCGCAGGATCGGGTCGGCCGCGCTGGTGGCCGACGGACTGCATGCCCGGAGCGACGGTTTCACCTCACTGGCCGTACTGCTGGGCGCGGGCGGAGCCGTACTCGGATGGCGGTGGGCCGATCCGCTGACCGGGCTCGCGATCACGGGGGCGATCGCGGTGGTGCTGCGCGGTGCGGCGCGCGAGATCTGGCACCGGCTGATGGACGCGGTGGACCCGGCGCTGGTCGACGAGGCCGAGCACGCGCTCTCCCATGTCGAGGGCGTACGGGCCGTGCGGGACGTGCGAATGCGCTGGCTCGGGCACGATCTGCGGGCCGAGACCTCGATCGTGGTCGACCCGGCGCTGACGGTGCGACAGGCGCATGCGGTGGCCCTGGCCGCCGAGCACGCGTTGCTGCACGGGGTCCGGCGGCTGACCGCGGCCACGGTCCAGGTCCATCCGTGACTCCCCCGAACGGGTGGGTGGTTCGGCGTTCTCGCGGCTTCTGGATGCATGGCGGGGTCATGCCACGTCGCGTCCGCGCTTCGAACTGATCCAGACCAAACTTCTCCTCGAATCCCCCCACCGCGGACTCGTTCGAAGGAGAAGCCCCCATGAGACGCACGCTCCGCGCGCGCATCTGCCTTGCCGTCATCCTCGCCCTGCCCGTCGTCGGCCTGGGCCCGGGCACCGCCGGGGCCGCCCCGGATCCGGTGCCGGGCGTCACCGCATCCCCGACGCAGTACAGCCTCGACAGCAGGCTCGAACGCGCCCTCGGCGACCACAGCGCCGGTTCGTATCTCGACACCAAAACGGGCGAACTGGTCGTTACCGTCACCGATGCAGCCTCGGCCGACAAGGTACGGGCCGCCGGAGCACACGCCAAGCTCGTCAAGCGCAGCACGGAACGGCTCGAAGCGGCCATGGACACCCTCGAGGCCCAGGCGAAGATCACCGGTACCTCGTGGGGCATCGACCCCTCGACCAACCAGGTCGCGATCGAAGCCGACCGGTCGGTCTCCGCACCCTCCATGACCCAGCTGCAGAAGGTGGCCGCAGGTCTCGGCGACGCCGTACGGATCAAGCGTGTGCCCGGAGTCTTCAAGAGGGAGGTGGCCGGCGGCAACGCGATCTACGGCGGCGGCTTCCGCTGCTCGGCGGCCTTCAACGTCTCGAAGGGCACGGCCCGATACTTCCTGACGGCAGGTCACTGCACCAACGAGGCCGTCAACTGGTACGCGTCACCCGGCGGCCCGATCATCGGGCTACGAAGGGGGACCAGCTTCCCCGGCAACGACTACGGCATCGTGCGGTACACGGGTGGCGCCCTGCCCGCCGGAAACGTCAACCTCTACAACGGCAGCTACCAGGACATCACGACCGCGGCCAACGCCATCGTCGGCCAGGCCATCCGGAAGAGCGGCTCCACCACACACGTGACCAGCGGCAGGGTCACCGCCGTGAACGTCACCGTGAACTACGTCGAAGGGCCGACCTACGGCATGGTCCGCACCACCGCCTGTTCGGCCGCCGGCGACAGCGGCGGTGCGCACTTCGCGGGTACCACCGCGCTGGGCATCCACTCGGGCAGCTCCGGCTGCACGGGCACCAACGGCTCGGCCATCCACCAGCCGGTGCGGGAAGCGCTCAGCGTGTACGGCGTGGCTGTGTACTGATTGACCGACCGATTGACCGACCGACTCGCTGATGCGTGCGGGCGTGCCATCCATTGAGCACGCCCGCCGCGCTGTTCGGACAGGTGGCTTCGGCGCGAGCCCGACGCGTGCCGCGGAGGCCGAGCAGTGCGGCCGAGCAGTGCCGCAGCGCGACGCTCAGCCCTCGTGGTCGTACACCGTCACCGATATCCCCCGCGCCGTCAGCCGCCCCGCCATCAGCGGCTCGATCCGCGACCACTTCCCGCCCGCGAGACCGCACCCGATCCGCGGCATATGGACGGACGCCCCCAGCTCCGCCGCCTTCCCGGCCACCACCCCGAGCGCCGCGTCGATCGCCTCGTACCGCACCGGAACCCCCTTGCTGCCGGTCCGTATCCCCCGCTGCCCCACCATGTTCGCCACCCACAGATACGGCGCCACCTGGACGTACTGCACGGCGCCGAGCCCGAAGTCATTGCCGGCGCGCTCGCGGTGCCAGCGGCGGTACGCCGCCTCCGGCTCCGGCCAGCGGCGCGATATCGCCAGCACGAAGCCCTTCCCCCAGCCGCCCAGGTCGTTGCAGACATGCGCGATCAGCTTCACCCCCTTGCCCTGCGGCGCGGTGGCATCCCCCCGTACGTACTCGATCTCGGACATGCACCCACCGTACGGACCACCACTGACAATCGGCGGGACGCTTTCACAACAGTGGTGAGACAGCAATACTGTTGCACTGCACGGAGATCAGGAACGGGCAGCGGAAAGCGAGGCGCACAGATGGCGACCGAGACCGAGGAGCCGACGCTCACCGTCGACGAGCTGGCCGCGCGCGCCGGGGTCACCGTACGCACCATCCGCTTCTACAGCACGCGCGGACTCCTGCCGCCTCCGACAATCGGACCCCGCCGCGTCGGTCACTACGGACCGGACCATCTCTCCCGCCTGGCCCTCATCGAGGAGCTCCAGCACCAGGGCATGACCCTCGCCGCGATCGAGCGCTATCTGGAGCAGCTGCCACCGGACCTGAGCGCGCACGACCTCGCAATCCACCGTGCGCTGGTCGCCTCCTGGGCGCCGGACTCGGCCGAGGAGGCGACCCGCGCCGACCTGGAGCGCCGCGCGGGCCGCACGCTGAGTGAGCAGGACATCGACCGGCTCGCGGCGATGGGTGTCCTGGAGCGCGCGGACGTCGCGGCGGGCTCGGACGGCTACCGGCTCGACCCGGGCCTGCTGCGGCTCGGTGTGCAGCTGCTGGACGTACCGATCGCGCACGAGACGATTCTCGCCGCCCGCACGGTCCTGCTGGAGCACACCCGCTCGGCGGCGCGCGAGCTCACCAGGCTGTTCCGGGACGAGGTATGGAATCCGTACCGCGAGCAGGAGCCGGACCCCGAGCAGGTGGCGGCGATGAAGTCGCTGTCCGCCCATATGCAGCCGATGGTGGTGCAGGCGCTGGTGACGGCCTTCCAGCGGTCGCTCAAGGAGGAGCTGCGGGCCGCGTTCAGCCAGCAGGACTGACGCGGGCCGCGTCCAGCCGGGAGAGCTGAGCGCGGCCCGGGCCCGGCGTCACGCGTCGGTGAAGACCTCGCCGCGCTCCGCCTTCTCGACCAGCAGCGCAGGCGGGTTGAAGCGCTCGCCGTAGCGCTCGGCAAGCTCACGCGCGCGCGCCACGAAACCGGACAGCCCGCCCTCGTAGCCATTGATGTACTGCAGCACACCGCCCGTCCAGGCGGGGAAGCCGATGCCCATGATCGAGCCGATATTGGCGTCGGCGACCGAGATCAGCACGTTCTCCTCCAGGCAGCGCACAGTGTCCAGCGCCTCGGAGAAGAGCATCCGCTCCTTCATGTCCTGGAAGGGCACGTGCAGGTCGGAACGCGTGAAGTGCTCGCGCAGGCCCGGCCACAGCCCGGTCCGCTTTCCGTCCTCGCCGTACTCGTAGAAGCCCGCGCCGCCACTGCGGCCCGTGCGCCCGAACTCGTCGACCATCCGGTCGATCACCACGTCCGCCGGATGCCCGGCCCAGCTGCCGCCTGCCTCCTCGACCGCGCGCTTCGTCTCGTTGCGGATCTTCCGCGGGAGAGTGAGGGTCAGCTCGTCCATCAGCGAGAGCACCTTGGCCGGGTAGCCGGCCTGGGCTGCGGCCTGCTCGACCGACACGGGATCGACGCCCTCGCCGACCATCGCCACGCCCTCGTTGATGAACTGACCGATCACGCGCGAGGTGAAGAAGCCGCGCGAGTCATTGACGACGATCGGGGTCTTGTTGATCTGCCGGACCAGGTCGAAGGCGCGGGCCAGCGCCTCGTCGCCGCTGTGCTCGCCCTTGATGATCTCGACGAGCGGCATCTTGTCGACCGGCGAGAAGAAGTGCAGCCCGATGAAGTCGACGGGCCGCGACACTCCTTCGGCGAGGACGGAGATGGGCAGCGTCGAGGTGTTGGAGCAGAGCAGCGCGTCCGGCTCGATGATGTCCTCGATCTCCTGGAACACCTTGTGCTTGAGGGCGGTGTCCTCGAAGACCGCCTCGATCACGGCGTCGCAGCCGGCGAGGTCCGCCGGGTCGGCGGTCGGCGTGATGCGCGCGAGCAGTGCGTCACGCTTGGCCTCGGTCGTACGGCCCCGGGAGAGCGCCTTGGCGAGCAGCTTCTCGGAGTACGCCTTGCCCTTGGCGGCCGCGTCCGCCGTGACGTCCTTGAGGACGACCTCGATGCCCGCGCGAGCGCAGGAGTAGGCGATGCCCGCACCCATCATCCCGGCGCCGAGGACGGCGACCTTGCGGACGGGGCGCTGCTCGATGCCCTTGGGGCGGTTGGCGCCGGAGTTGACTGCCTGCAGATCGAAGAAGAACGCCTGGATCATGTTCTTGGCGATCTGCCCGGTGACCAGCTCGGTGAAGTACCGGGCCTCGATGATCTGCGCGGTCTCGAAGTCGACCTGGGACCCCTCGACGGCCGCCGCGAGGATATTGCGCGGGGCGGGGTAGGGCGCGCCGGCGGTCTGCTTCTTCAGGTTCGCGGGGAATGCGGGCAGGTTGGCGGCGAACCGCGGGTTGGACGGGGTCCCACCGGGGATCTTGTAGCCCTTGACGTCCCAGGGCTGCTGCGATTCGGGATGGGCGTCGATGAAGGCGCGGGCCTTGGCGAGCATCTCCTCGTCGGTGGCGGCCACCTCGTGGACCAGGCCGTTCTCCAGCGCGCGCTGCGGGTTGTACTGGGTGCCCTGCAGCAGGACCTTCAGCAGCGCGTCCGCGATGCCCATCAGCCGTACGGTGCGGGTGACGCCGCCGCCCGCGGGCAGCAGGCCGAGGGTGACCTCGGGCAGGCCGATCTTGGAGCCGGGCGCATCGAGGGCGATGCGGTGGTGACAGGCGAGGGCGATCTCGTAACCGCCGCCCAGGGCCGCGCCGTTGATGGCTGCGACGACAGGCTTGCCGAGGGTCTCGATCCGGCGCAGAGCGCGCTTGATGCCCATGCCGGCCTCGAAGGCGGCCTCGGCGTCCTCGCGACCGGCCTTGATCATGTCCTTGAGGTCGCCGCCCGCGAAGAAGGTCTTCTTGGCGGAGGTGAAGATGATGCCGCGGATGGAGTCCTTCTCGGCCTCCGCGCGGTCGGCGATCGCGGCGATGGACTCCTTGAAGGCCTGGTTCATCGTGTTGGCGGACTGGTTGGGGTCGTCGAGGACGAGGGTGACGACGCCGGTCTCGTCCTGTTCCCAGCGGATGGTGGTGCTCTCGGTCATTGCGGAGTCTCCAGGAGGTCTTGGTCAGGTCGTTTCGAGCGATGGCGGTGTCGGCGCGGAGGGTGTGGGCGCTGCCGCTCGAGTGCCGGCCGTTCGGGGTGCCGGCCCGGGGGCGCGCCGCCGCACCGCTACACGCGCTCGATCACCGTGGCGACGCCCATGCCGCCGCCGACGCAGAGTGTGACGAGGCCGTACCGCTTGTCCTGGCGCTCCAGTTCGTCCATGACCGTGCCGAGGATCATCGCGCCCGTCGCACCGAGCGGATGGCCCAGCGCGATCGCGCCGCCGTTGACGTTGATCTTCTCCAGCGGGATGTCGAGATCGCGGGCGAAGCGCAGTACGACACCGGCGAACGCCTCGTTGATCTCGACCAGGTCGATGTCGTCCATCGTCAGTCCGGCCTTGGCGAGCGCCTTGCGGGTGGCGGGCGCGGGGCCGGTGAGCATGATGGTCGGCTCGGATCCGGAGACCGCGGCCGAGACGATCCGGGCGCGCGGCGTGAGTCCGTACCGCTCGCCGACCTCCTTCGTACCGATCGCGACGAGCGCGGCGCCGTCGACGATGCCGGATGAGTTGCCCGCGTGGTGGACGTGGTCGATCTTCTCCACCCAGTGGTACTTCTGCAGCGCCACGGCGTCGAAGCCGCCCATGTCGCCGATGCCGGCGAAGGAGGGCTTGAGCGCGGCGAGGGAGTCCGCGGTGGTGCCGGGGCGCATGTGCTCGTCGTGGTCGAGGACGACCAGGCCGTTGCGGTCCAGGACCGGTACGACGGAGCGCTCGAAGCGGCCGTCCTTCCAGGCCGCTGCGGCCCGCTCCTGGGAGAGCGCCGCGTACTCGTCGACATCGCGGCGGGAGAAGCCCTCGATGGTGGCGATGAGGTCGGCGCCGATGCCCTGCGGCACGAAACCGGTGTCGAAGTTGGTCATCGGGTCGGCGAACCAGGCGCCGCCGTCGGAGGCCATCGGCACCCGCGACATCGACTCGACACCGCCGGCCAGCACCAGGTCCTCCCAGCCCGAACGGACCTTCATCGCCGCCATGTTGACGGCTTCGAGGCCCGAGGCACAGAAGCGGTTCTCCTGGACGCCGGCGACGGTGTCGGGCAGTCCGGCAGCGATCGCCGAGATGCGGGCGATGTCGGAGCCCTGGTCGCCGACAGGACCGACCACGCCGAGCACGATGTCGTCGATCGCCGCCGGGTCGAGACCGGGGAAGCGGCTGCGGAGTTCGTGGATCAGACCGACGACGAGGTCGATCGGCTTGGTGCCGTGCAGGGCGCCATTGGCCTTGCCGCGCCCGCGCGGAGTGCGGATCGCGTCGTACACATACGCTTCGGTACTCAAGACTGCAGCCTTTCGAGGGTTATGTCATGCGGGTTGCGTTTCGAGGGTTATGCAACGAGGGCCGGGCGAGTCCGGGAGGTCAGCCGAGGAGCGAGCGGCCGATGATTTCCTTCATAATCTCGGTCGTACCGCCGTAGATGGTCTGGATACGGCCGTCCGTGAAGGCCTTGGCGACGCGATATTCAGTCATATAGCCGTAGCCGCCGTGCAGTTGGAGACAGCGGTCGGCGACCCGCTTCTGGAGTTCGGTGGCCCACCACTTGGCCATCGAGGCATGGACCGCGTCGAGTTCCCCGTTCGAGTGATCGACGATGCAGCGGTCGAGGAAGGTACGGGTGACGGCGCACTCGGTGGCCATCTCGGCGATTTCGAAGCGGATGTGCTGGAGCTTGGAGAGCGGCCGCCCGAAGGCCTCACGCTCCTTGACGTACTGGGTGGTGATCTCCAGCAGATATTCGGCGCCGGCGATTCCGGCGACGGCGATGCCCATCCGCTCCTGCGCGAGATTGGTCATCAGATGGATGAAGGCGCCGTTCAGTTCACCGAGCAGGTTCTCCTTGGGGACGCGTACGTCGTTGAAGAACAACTCTGCCGTGTCCTGGGACTTCTGGCCGATCTTGTCGAGATTACGGCCGCGCTCGAAGCCCTCGGTGCCGCGCTCGACGACGAGCAGCGACAGCCCTTTGGCGCCGCCTTCGGGCGTCGTCCTGGCGACGACGATCACCAGGTCGGCGAGGATGCCGTTGGAGATGAAGGTCTTGGAGCCCTTGAGGATCCAGTGATCGCCGCGGTCCTCGGCGGTGGTACGGATGCCCTGGAGGTCGGAGCCTGCGCCCGGCTCGGTCATCGCGATGGCGGTGATGATCTCGCCGCTGCAGAAGCCGGGCAGCCAGCGCCGCTTCTGCTCCTCGGTCGCCAGGCCGGTCAGATACGGGCCGATGATGTCGTTGTGCAGTCCGAGCGCGAGCCCGGCGGCTCCCGCCCTGGTGAACTCCTCGGCGAGGACGGCGCTGTAGCGGAAGTCAGTGTTCCCGCCGCCTCCGTACTCCTCCGGCACGGCGAAGCCGAGCAGCCCCTGCCGGCCCGCGGCGAGCCAGGCCTCCCGGCTGACGATGCCGTCCTTCTCCCACTGCTCGTAGTGCGGCAGGACCTCCTTGGCGAGGAAGGTTCGTACGGTCTCACGGAACGCGTCGTGCTCGTCGGTGAAGATCTGGCGCTTCAACGGTCGTCCTCCTTGGCGGTGCCGGCAAGGCCGGGAATGTCCCAGTCGAGAGCGACCTCTGCGGTGTCCGCGCCGGGCTGGGCGGGCGGACGCACCACGGCGCCGGGGGTGGCGGAGAAGCGGGGCGCGGGTGCGGGCTGGGTGAGTCCGCTGTGCTCGACGAAGGTTCCGCGGGCCGCGAGATGCGGATGCGAGGGAGCCTCGCCGAGCGAGAGCACCGGCGCCACGCAGGCGTCCGAACCCTCGAAGACGGCGGTCCACTCGTCGCGCGTCTTCGTCCTGAAGCGGGCAGCCACAGCGCCGCGCAGCTCGCCCCAGCGGGCGAAGTCCTTCCGGGCCGGGACCTCGTCCTTGATGCCGAGCAGCTCGATGAACTCGTTGTAGAACTGCTGCTCCAAGGCCCCGACCGCCATGTACTCGCCGTCGGCGGTCTCGTAGTTGCCGTAGAACGGGCAGCCGCCGTCGAGCAGATTCGCCCCGCGCCGGTCCTGCCAGCCGCCGGCCGCCATCATTCCGTGGATCATCGTTGCCAGATGAGCGGCTCCGTCGACGATGGCCGCGTCGACGATCTGGCCGGCGCCGCCCTCGGTGCGGGCGTGCTGCAGCGCGGCGAGCACCCCGATGACGAGATAGAGCGAGCCGCCCGCGTAGTCGCCGACGAGGTTGGCCGGGACGGCGGGCGGCTCGCCGGCCTTGCCGATCATGCCGAGGGTGCCGGTGATGGCGATGTACGCGATGTCGTGTCCGGCGCGCTGGGCGAGCGGGCCCTCCTGGCCCCAGCCGGTCATCCGTCCGTACACGAGCTGCGGATTGCGCGCGAGGCATTCCTGCGGGCCGACCCCGAGCCGCTCGGTGACACCCGGCCGGTATCCCTCGATGAGTACGTCGGCGCGTTCGACAAGGTCGAGGACCTGGTCGGGGCCGCCCTCGGCCTTGAGGTCGATGAGCACCGAGCGCTTGTTGCGGTTGGTGAGGTCGTAGGCCGGATCGATGTTCAGCCCCGCGCCGCCGGGCCGGTCGACCCGTACGACATCGGCGCCGAGGTCGGCCAGCACCATCGCCGCGAACGGGCCGGGCCCGATGCCCGCCAGCTCGACCACACGCACCCCGGCCAGCGGGCCGTTCCCTGTCGCCGCCATTGAGCCCCCAGCACTGTGACACAAATGATGTAACACCAGAGATGGTAAGAACGCGTTCCACTCCACACAAGGGCCTGGGCCGAGCAAGCGCTTAGATCCGGCCGCCACCGACTCTGAGAATTCCCGCACAAACCGCATGTTTACGGCCAATATAGGAGGTGAGCTCGGATCGTCGTCGCACGCTCGGCCTTCGGCGAGCGGCCCGCCGCGTTGATGACCGCACTAATCCGCGACGCCAGGTGGGCATGTCCTCACGCTGGATCCGGCCCCCGGGGACCCGGCATGTTACCGATGGGAAACGCATCTACTGCCAAACCCGTTCGCACGCTAGCCTCAGCCACCGACAGGACCGCGGGGGCAACGGCGGAGGGGCCATTGAACAGGCAGAACGGTATCGATCGCGCACAGCGCCCGTACGACATCGTGCTCTTTGGAGCCACGGGATTCGTCGGTGTGCTCACCGCGGAGTACCTCGCGGCGCACGCGCCGGACGATTGCCGCTGGGCCGTCGCGGGCCGCAGCCGTCAGAAGCTGGAGCAGCTGCGCAAGCGCCTTGCCGCGGTGAATCCCGGCTGCGCCGAGCTGCCGCTGATCGAGACGGACGCGGACGACCCCGACGCGCTGCGCGAACTCGCCGAGTCCACCCGTGTGGTGGCGACGACCGTCGGCCCGTATCTCTGGTACGGGGAGGCGCTGGTCTCCGCCTGCGCGGAGGCCGGAACCGACTACGCCGACCTGACCGGCGAGCCCGAGTTCGTGGACCTGATGTACGTACGCCATGACGCGCGGGCCCGGGAGACCGGGGCGCGGATCGTCCACGCGTGTGGCTTCGACTCGATTCCGCACGACCTCGGCGCGTACTTCACCGTGCAGCAGCTTCCGCAGGACGTACCGCTGCGCGTCGACGGCTTTGTACGCTCCAACGCCACGTTCTCCGGCGGTACGTTCGCCTCGGCGCTCACCGCGATGAGCCGAGGACGGCAAATGCTGCAGGCTGCGCACGAACGGCGGCTGCACGAGCCGCGGCTGATGGGACGCCGGGCGCGGGCTCCGCTGGCCGGGCCGCGGTTCAGCCGGGAGACCGGCGCCTGGGCCCTGCCGCTGCCCACGATCGACCCGCAGATCGTGGCGCGATCGGCGGCCGCGCTGCCCCGCTACGGCCCGGACTTCCGCTACCGGCACTACGCGGCCGTCCGGACGCTTCCGATGGCGGCGGGCGGTGTGACGGCTTTGGGCGCGCTCTACGGTCTGGCCCAACTGCCGCCCGCCCGGCGCTGGTTGTCGGACCGCCTCAAGCCGGGTGAGGGGCCTGACGAAGGGCGCCGGGCGAAGAGCTGGTTCTCGGTGCGCTTTGTGGGCGAGGGCGGCGGCCGCCGGGTCTTCACCGAGGTCTCGGGTGGTGACCCGGGCTACGACGAGACGGCGAAGATGCTCGCCGAGTCGGCGCTCTGCCTCGCCTTCGACGCGCTGCCGAAGACATCGGGCCAGGTCACGACCGCCGTAGCGATGGGTGATGCGCTGCTGGAGCGACTGCGGGCAGCCGGGATCACCTTCCGGGTGGCTGCCACACGCTGAGGTCAGGTGCCGGCCGCGAACGCGGTCTTGAAAACCGTCGTGGCAGCGATGTCACCGTGGGTTCAAATCCCACACCCACCGCAGGCGAGAGGCCCCTGACCAGTACGTATGGTCGGGGGCCTTTGCCATGCCCGGTCCCTGCTGCGCACCGCTGTTCCCCCTGGTTTCCCGCTCTATCGGGCACGGAAGGGGCACGCGGGGGGCACGGCTGGGCACTGCCTTTTGTAGCTGCTGGGGTCCGCCAGTCAGCGACTGATCGGGATCTCGTAGACGATCTCGCAGTGCGCTGCGGGCACCACGATGTCCGCCGTCTCCACGGGTCGGCCCTGGTCGCTGTAATACGTCCGCCGGATGTGCGTCACGAGTGCGGCTTTCTGGATGCCGAGTAGTGATGCCTCCTCGGCGGTCGCGTGCCTCGGTTCGGGCTGCTCCACCGCGTGGCTGATGGTGACTCCGATCGCGGCCATGCGGTTCACGACCCCGGCCCCCGCGTGCGGCCCTCCCTCGGGGAGAACGACGAGGGTGCCGCCAGTGACGGCGTACGGCTCCCAACTTGTCGACAGCTGGACCGGCTTCCCGTCCGCAAGGAACTCGTACGTCGTCCGCACGCACAGCTCGCCCTCGGCGATCCCGAGCCGCGTCGCGATCTCCGCCGGGGCCGGCACCTTCGCGTCGGTCCGGCTCTCCCAGTCGCTCTGTCGGCGAAGGGCCTTCATGTCCTGGCGGAACGGGGATCCACTGGACTGCTCACGCGCCGACGACCGGACGACTCTCACGCGCTGCCGAGGCTCGGCGACGTAGGTCCCCGATCCCGCCCGGCCTTCCAGGACTCCTTGGGAGATCAGCAACTCCTGTGCCCTGCGCACCACGTTCTCGCCCACGCCGCACTCCTGGCCGATCTGGGCGCGGGATGGGAGGCGGTCACCCGGTTCCCAGACGTGCTCCGCGATGCGCCGCCGGAGTTCGTCGGCGATGCGGAGGTACGGCGGTTGCTCAGACATATGGAAAATCTAGTCCACTAGCTCTAATCTAGTTAACTAGCTTCACTGAAAGTAATTGCTGGCAACGGAGGGTGCGCTGTGTCCGCTTCGGGAGTGACCGCGGCGGCTCTCGCCGCCCGCTTGTCTGCCGCTGGCCTCCGCCCACGCGTGGAGGAGCACACCCGGTTCACGACGGTCGAGGCAGAAGTACCGGACACGCTCTCCGTCGATTCATGGAGGGAGGTCCTGGAGGCGGTGGCTGAGGCCGATCGGTTCGGGCTCCTGGCTACCAACTTGAACGGCCGCACCTTATGGGCGGTCGTACGCAAAACGGTCCCCACGACAGGCGACGTCGGGGGACCGGGCTATCAGCGATAGGAGCTGAACAGCATGCTCAACCGTATCCGCCACGTCATCTCGCGCACCAGAGCGCGGTGCTTCCCCAAAGGTCGGCATCGCCGCCCCTTAACGCCCTCCCGGCCGCTTGCTTCTCGCGCCTACCTCGCACCTGCTGACGCTTCGACCGTCGCCATGGGTCGGGCTCCGGCCGGCACGGTCCACCGTTACCCGCTGAGGGGAGAGGACGTCGCGCTTGTCCGTCCGTACCTGCTGGCGCGGGAAGAGCGTGTACGGACGCGCACGGTGCTCGTCGCTCCGCACCTGCCGGCCGATGCCTGGTCGGCCCTCGCGGGGGTCCACTGATGCCTCTTCGCCGACAACCGCACCCGATGGGCGCAGCTTCCGTCCCCTACCGCTCGATCGCGTGCTGGATTGGCACGCACCACTCGTGCATCGAGCCGTCCCCGCCTGCGGCGACGGACGACGTACCGGTGATTTACGAGGTGTGCATCTGCCCGTGCCACTCGACCCCCGACCCGTCCGTGCCCGTGAAGGTGATGACGTGAAGGTCCCAGCTCCCGGCGGTGCACTGGTTTCCCCCGTCGAGGTCACGGCGGCCACCGTGCAGCGTGGCGACATCATCCAACTCGGCGGTCAGGCCTGCCGAGTGAGAGACCTCTTCCAGCTCTCCCAGGGGGCCAAGCAGCTGGTCTTCGAGTCGGGCGAACTGCTGGCCATACACGCGCGTACGCGGCTCATCGCCCTGCGACTGCTGAGAAGGCGGTGACCGGCTCCGTGCCCCGACGCTATTGCGACATCGCCGACGATCTACGTCACCAGATCACGACGGGCAGCATCAAGCCTGGCGAACGTTTCCCGTCCGAAGCCGGTCTTGCCGCCCGGTACAGGGTCAGCACGGTGACCCTGCGACGCGCTCTCGCCGTGCTCCAGGGCGAAGGACTCGTCGAGAAGATCCACGGCAAGGGGAACTACGTCCGTCACCCCCGCCGCAAGATCATGTACGTCGGCGGCTGGGGCACGCTGGACCCCTGGACCGCCGCTGAGCCGACGTTGCGCATCACGGTTCGTAGCAGCACGGTTCCGGCCTCTGTGCACCTGACGACGTTGCTGAAGGTGCCAACGGGCAGCCCTCTCGCGGAGTACACCTGCCTCAGCCTCGAACAAGGGACGCCGCACGGCCTGGCCCGCATCTTCATCCCGCGCGAACTGGCCCCGGCTGGAGTCCTCGACGACGACTCCGTGTGCCGGGAGGCCGCCACGAGATTCGCCGTCCTCGGCCCGTCGCCGGCCACCATCCGAGAGACGGTCTGCGCCCGCTCTCCCACCCCAGACGAAGCGTCGGCCCTCCGGATCGGAAACAGCATGGCCGTTCTCGCGATCACGCGCATCGCCACCGACGCCACCGGCCGCGTCGTTGAAGCCGCGCTCCTGGCCTTTCCGGGAGACCGAGTCGACGCCGTCTTCACCCCCCACCACGTGCTCAACGAGAGGCCAACCCAAGGATGACAACACCGAACGAGCTTCGGCTCCTCCCGTGGTCGGGCCCTGGGGACAAGCCCTGCTACCTGAGCACCGACGATCCGGACGGCTACATGTCCCGTCTCGCCGACAGCATCGAAGCGATCCAACTCGACACGGCAAGCGAACTGATGGAAGAGGCCTCAGAAGCTCTCGACAGCCAGGACACGTCCCTTGACGAGATGCGGTGCCTGGTCAAAGAGCTGACCGGGGCTCTGCGGGGCATCTTCCGCGTTGCAACGAGCCGCGGTCGCCTCCGGGCAACGAGCGATCCGCGTGAGCCCACCTGTTGATCTACGGTCCCCCCGACCAGCACAGCAAGGGAAGCCCATGGCTCTGACCAGATCAGATGCCATGGGCTTCCGGCTTTGCCGGCTGACTTTCGTCGACCTTGGACGGCCTGAGGACTGCTTCGTCCCGAAGCAACTTGGGCGGTGGCTCGACCTTGGGCCGGTGTGCCTCTCACCTCCTGCGATGGTCCGTAGGTGTGCGTGGATGTCCGCCGGCGTTGTCACGCAGTTAGACACTCACCGGCTACAGGTCCGTGTTCGCCCAGCCCTGGCTCTCGATGCGCCGCTAAGCGGGTCTTCCGTTCCAGTCGTCCAGGTGGTCACGCGCTACGGTCGGACCGCGGCTTCGCTGAGCTGGGCTGCCAACATCGCTATGTGCTCAAATCCCATGCCGGGGGTCTTGGCCAGTGGGACAATGGCATCCAGGGCCTTTCAACGGTCTGGGTTCGTACGGCTGTTCCTGGAGGTTGCAAGGATGACGGCAAGATCGACAAATCGGGCAAAGCTCTCACAGTCCGCAAAAGACATACTTTGGTCAGAATCTGGCGGCCACTGTCAAAATCCGGGATGTCGAGTTGATCTACATGCCTTTGTAGACCAGGTGCACGTGGCGGAGCTTGCACACATCATTCCAGCAAGTACCAAGGGGCCTCGCGCAACAGAGGGTGCGGACCTCACCGAGTCAGAGCGTGCTGATCCGACGAACATTCTCGTACTGTGCCCTACGTGCCATACCATGATCGACAAAGGTCCTAGTCAGTACCCTGCGGGAATATTGCGCCGTTGGAAAGAGCGGAGTCAGCGAGCGCGTGCCATCGCTTTCGGGACGCCGCAGTTCACGTCGAGGGCTGAAGCGCGAGCCGCCATAGAACCCCTCCTGGGCGCCAACCGGGCAGTCTTTCAGCTATACGGCCCACTCGATGACGTATTCGATGACACCCGCGCCGATCAGTGGAGTCGGCATGTGGTGGATACGGTCATCCCGAATAACAGGGCCTTGCTGCACCTCCTCCAATCGAATCGTGACTTTCTGACAGTCGCAGAGAAGGCAACTCTCGATATTTTTGCCATACATGCGCAGCAGCTTGAGGAGCGTCACCTGGAGGGGAACTGGACTCCAGGGTCCACGCGATTTCCGGAGGGGATAGACTCGATTATGAAGGGTGATACATGAGCATCCGATCATGGGTGGTCAAACAGCTCAAGGACTCCGGGAGAACCGTCCAGGCTGTCGGCGACTGCGGTGTGAGGGTGGCGCGCGCTGGCCGGCCAGATGCTACCGGATACTGCGTGGAGCCGGACAGCTTGCCATTTACCGTGCCAATGCTTGAAGAGGCGCTTGGAAATCTCCCCGAAGCGGGCATGGTAATCGTGACCAGGCGGCCGGTTGACCCTGATGTTCATTCACGGGCACTGGAACTTGGTGTTTGTGTGGATACTTTCGGTGGCTTCAACCGTGCGATCACATTTCTCGATGACATCTCTGATTACGTCCACCCTGAAGAGTCATATTTCAGGAAGCGCATGTTTTCCACAAGAGCTGTGGTCTCTGTGAGTCGTCGAGGTCATCGGGCGTGGGAGCTGCAGCGAATCAATGGGCTCCGATCGTTGACCGTGGTGACCCATGACCGCTACGAGCTGACCGATGAAGGATTTTCCGGAATTCTTGACGAGTACCCAAGCCTCGACATCGATGCCCTAGTTATCACAAACCCTTCAGCACAAGGATTCGGGAAGCGGGTGGTTACTAGCGCTCGCGAAGCCAATGTTCCCCTGTATAAATTGGATGACTTTGCCAGTAAAGTCCGCGATAGATGGACCTGAGGCGACGTTGGCCAATCCTCGATGAGCTATGCGAGTGCGCCGCCGGCTTCCCCGACATGGAGATCTGGATGTTCGGATCGATGCTGCGGTCGGAGCAACCACGCGATTTGGATGTCTTGATCATCTACGGCTGCCGAGAGGATGTGACCAGCATCCGAAAAATGGGCTATTGGGAACTCTCATTGCCGCCCGTGGAAATCATTGCTATGACCCGGGATGAGGAATCTCACTACGACTTCATAAAGATAACTAATGCTAGGCGACTTATTGCAGCTTGAGTCCTCGGCCGGCCTGGCAACCGTTCGGGTCGTCGCTCGATGCTCGCTCTCCTGTCCGCCGGCGAGGAGTCCGTCAAGGTGGGGCTCCCCGGGGGAAGCGAGGAAGAGCGACCTTGGCGGGCAACGAGCGGCGGCGATTCTCAGCGACGAGCGAGGCCGGACCACGGCATCCTGCTGGAGCGCATCGCCCAGCTTGTCGGCCACACCAGTCAGGCGACGACGGAGGCTGTCTACCGGAAGCAGCTTCGGCCGGGTTAGACACTCAGGTGCCGTCACAGGCGTTAAGTTGGTATCAGATGTCAAGCTGGCGCGTCCGTAGTGGTCGGAGTCGCTTCTAGTTTCTCAACGTCGCCGATTAGTTCACGTACGCTCTGGTACCTGTCAGCAACATCATGTGCTGTACATTTCCGCACGATCTGACTCGGCGCATTTGTTTGAGACATCAAGGCTTCCCTGCCGGTGAATATGTAGGAAAGCACCCACCCGATCGCATAGATTTCATTGCAAACGTCGTATTCTTTGAAGCTGACCAGTAGGGGGTCCCGGATTGTTCCGCGCATCTCGGTCCTCGTCTGGGTGTATTCTGAGTTCCTGTCTTTGACAAGGCCGAAGTCTGAGAGCTTCACGAGAACGGCTCCGCCATCGAAGGTCTTCACCAGGACGTTTTGTAGGCTTACGTCGCGATGAAGTAGGTTCTTGCTGTGGATATAATTTATGCCGTACAAGAATTGAAGCGCAATTCTCTTCCGTGAGGAGAACGGTAGCTGATTATTGCGCCTCTTGATGTAGTTTCGAAGTGTGGATTCGCAGAACTCCATTTTGTATTCGTTTCGATTTTCATCGAATTGAAACACCTGCACGATATAAGGGAAGCTCAGTTCCTTGAGGATCTCGAACTCTTTCCGAAACCGGTAGAGGTCGCGCTCTCCTAGGCTCTTGTTGGCGCGCTTAAGTGCGAATTTGATTCCATAGTCAGTGTCGGTGAATGAGAAGACCTTCGCGTACGACCCCTCGCCGATCAGCTGCAACTGATTGCGTTCTGCGGACTTCTTGAGTTTGATCTCAGTGTCTGGGCGAGAAAAAACCGGCGCGTATTTGATGATCTCGATCTGCTCAAAATCATTTGGAACGGTGCTACCCCCGCTACGCACCAGCCATGACTGGCAACTCTTCATCGCAGCCGTGTAGGAACGTGTCAAGTGCACTTCTAGACCGGCATGCTTAAGAGAGTGGAGAAAGTCGTTCACTTCTCTGGCCAGTGCGAGCATTTGTCTGCTGTTCTCGGCCCAGTAATGCTTGGTCGTCTCAGCTCTGTCGTTTATGGACTCGAAATGCCCGTTCAGTCGCTCGTGGAGGCTAGCGAAAGCGCGACCGAAGCGCGCGTCACTCTCGTAAAGTCGCAGGAATGCATTCGAAACATTCATGTCCGCGTACCTCTGTGAGAGGTCGGCCAACATCAACTCGGTCGGGTCAGTCACTTCTCTAGCCCTATCCTCTGTCTGTATTTGACGGTTACGTCAAACGTGAGCGGTTATTTCTGCAAGCCTTCTCGATTTCGCTATGCAGTCAGGCTAAGGGGTGACTAGAGGTGACGGGATGAGAATCCAGGAATTTCCATGTGGAGTGGCCCGCCCGCCACTCTCCCTAGAGCTCGGCGACCATCTCCGGGTCTCCTTCGGCAAGGTCGCCGAATTCCAGAAGCGCGGAGCACTCCACTTCCACGCTGTCGTACGCCTCGACGGCCCGGACGGACCCGGCACACCGCCACCCGCTTGGGCCACGGCCGACGCCCTCACCGACGCGATACGCGCCGCCGCCGCACACTCGTACACCTCGGTCTCGGTCCCGGCTGCCGGTGACCAGCCGTCCCGGACGTTCCGTTGGGGCCGACAGCTCGACGTCCGCCCGGTCAAGGCCTTCGCCGACGGCTCCGACGTCACCGAACAGGCAGTGGCCTCCTACGTGGCCAAGTACGCCACCAAAGCGGCCGAGAACACCGGCACCCTGGACCGCCGCATCGGCGAGCTCGCCGAACTCGACCGCCACCGCGTTCCCGATCACACCCGTCGGCTCATCACCGCATGCCGTGAGCTCGACCGCTTCTATCCGGACCGGCGCCTCTGGGCCTGGGCGCACATGCTCGGCTTCCGCGGCCACTTCTCGTCGAAGTCGCGCACGTACTCCACAACCCTCGGCGCCCTCCGCCAGGAACGCGCCGACTACCGTGCCGCCCAGGAAGCACCCGCCCTCGGCCTCGCCGACCGCGAACCGGACACCGTCCTCGTCCTGGCCGACTGGCAGTACGTCGGCCACGGGCACACCCCCGGCGAAGGGGCCCTTGCCGCCACTATCGCCCGTGATCTCCAGACCAACCGTGAGACCGCCCGCGAGGCCCTGAACGGTCGCACCGCCGACGAAGGGGAGTGGTGACCGTGGACCGACTGCTCACCGTGGGCCAGGTCGCCGAACGCCTCGGCACCGGTCTCCGCTTCCCGCGTCGGCTCATCGAGGAACGTCGCATCGCGTTCGTCAAGGTCGGTCGACACGTTCGAATCCGGGAGAGTGCCGTGGACGAGTACGTCAGTGCCCACACGGTGGAACCGATCGTCCTGCGGCCCACCCCGCCGTACCGGCGGGCTGCCTGATGGCCGGCAAGCGCAAGTCCCGCCGCGCCTTCGGACGGATCCGTAAGCTGCCATCCGGCCGCTTCCAGGCTCGATACCCGGGGCCCGACGGCGTGCTGCGCGCCGCTGATCGCACGTTCGCCACTACGACGGACGCCGATCGCTGGCTGGGCCGGAAGCGCATCGAGATGGAAGAGGGCCGCTGGCTCGACCCCGCCGAGGGGCAGGCCACCGTCCGCGACTGGTCGGCGCGCTGGCTCGCCGCTGTCTCCCCGCAGCTGAAGCACAAGACGCAGGCGTCGTACCGATCCCTGATCAACTCACTGATCGTTCCGGCTCTCGGTGACCGTGAGCTGTCCAGCCTCAGGCCGATCACCGTCGTCGAGTGGGTCGGCTCGATGAAGACTCGGGGTCTCAGCGCGTCGCGGATCAGGCAGGCGTACCGGGTGCTCTCGCAGATCATGCGGGCGGCCGTCGACAACGAGATGATCGGGCAGACGCCTTGCAGGGGAGTGAAGTTACCTCGGATGCCGCAGACCGAGCCGCACATCCTTACCCCGCTGGAAGCTTCGAGGGTCGTCCGGAGCGCGGCCAAGCCGCATGACCTGCTGATCTCCTTGCTTGCCTACGCGGGTCTGCGGGTTGGTGAGGCGTTCGCGCTGCGGCGGGCGGACATCGACGTACTCGGCGGCCTGGTCGTCGTTGACGAGAACCTGGCGGAAGCGAACGGCACCCTCGTCTTCGACACTCCCAAGTCCCATCAGAAACGAGTCCTGCGGATCGGCCCCTCGCTCGCGTCGCGGATCGGCCAGCACCTGGAGACGCTGTCGGGTGGGGAGGAGGCTCTCCTCTTCGTCACGCCCGGTGGCAAGCCTCTGCGCTACAACCAGTGGCGCAAGGCGTACTTCGACCCTGCCGTGGCGGCTGCCGGGCTCACCGACGTCACGCCGCACGACCTCCGCGCCTCGCACGGAACATGGGTCGCCGACCGGTACGGGGTGATGACCGCCGCGCACCGGCTCGGACACTCAAACGCGAGCGTGACCACTCGGCATTACGCCCGGCCTGTGGCTGGTCGCGACGACCAGGTAGCGGAGGCGTCGGACTTCTGGCTTAGCGGGCGCGAGCGCGAGCGAGTGGAACGCAGCGGACACGACGATGGCGACGGAGCCGCTGGAGTCACCGCACCCCTTTGACCTGCCACGAAGTTGCGGGTACCAGGCTGCCGAGCTCGAACGCTGGCACATGGAAGTACGGCTCCTGACCGGGAAAGCGGTCAGGAGCCGTTGTGCTGAGGGTTCACCAGGTGAAGGAATCAGATCCACCCTTAAGAGATAGCGGTATTTTCGATCCAAAAGCGCTGTCTAACATGACACTTCGATCGAATGCAGGCAGTCTTTGTCAATTTTTGACATTTAGTCGTGTTGAGGCAGGGGATCGCGGTATTAATGTGTCGACGTAGTTGCGGAGAGTTAGGAACGTAAGTGAGTGGCGACGCCTTCCAGGACCTGAAGCAGGAACGGGCGAATATTCTAGAAAAGGCGCATTCGGAAGTGCTTCGCCTGCATGCGGAATCGAACGAAAAGCTGCAGAAGATCGCTCGGAGGGCAGCGAAGTTGGCTAGAGAGAGTCAGGAGATTCCGTGCCTGGTTCGTTGGACGCCGGGCCCAGACTTGACTATCTACCACTCTGCTGATTGCCCGTGTGGCCGCGTCCGCGAGCGCCAGAATTTTCGGCGAATGACGGAGAAGGCGGCTAAAAATGCCTCGCAATATGCATGGCTTGAGCGTTGCAGTGCCTGTTCATGGTCTGTGGCTGCCGTGATCCACGGTAAGAGGATGCTGGAATGGAAGTAGCTACCAGTAGCCGTAGCGACGGTGGCGGAGGTTAGGGTGGGTGTGTCGCGACCCGACCTTCCTGCAGCATTGGAGCGTGACCTGCGACTTGAGGTCGGAGGAGTGTGCCCGTTCGCTGCCTGTCGGATGCCTGCGCAAGAGAACTGTCACATTTGGGATCGCGCCAAAGGTGGCCCTGATGTCTTCGGTAATCTGCTTAGGGCGTGTGCTGCGCACCATCATGAGCACACTGCCGGACGCATTCAGGGTCATGATTTGCGCGTGATTAAGGCCCGTCTCGCCTGGGGCAATGACAGGTACACTCCGGCGGAGTGTTTTTGGTTACAAGTACTTTCGCAGCATGGCGGTATGTATTTCAAGCATCCAAAGTCTCAGCGGGTCTGTCTCAGGTTTCTGCAAGCGGATGGTTACGCGGAAGTATCCGAGCCGTCAAATACGGAAATCGATGGTCGGCTAATGGATGTATGGCATCTGACGAAGATCGGCGGATGGTTCACGAGGGCCTGGGTGGAGTCTGGGGCTTACCCTCTTTCCATCTCGACTCGATAGTCCTGCCTGCTCATGATGTTCTGGCGGTTCCTGAAGCTGATCCTCCATCGCCTACTGATGGGGCACGTAGGGGGCACGACAAGCGCGGCTATGCCTGCGGCGGTGCGATTTCGCCGGTCTGACCTGCGCGGGAGCGGTGATCCCGTCTAATACTCCAGCCGTAGATCGTGATCTTCATGGTTGGTGGGCGGCCTGCCGCTGGTAGTGGCAGGCCCGGGCCCGGGCCTGATGGCGGCGTCGCCAGT